>DAIOGR010000056.1:0-6097 GCA_036745155.1 Gaiella sp. | reverse complement strand
GCGTCGCCGGACGCGCCGTACCGCTACTGGTTGGTGGGCCCGGCGCCCGCGATCAGCGACTTTCGCGTCTCGGGAGCGTCGGGCGGCACCTCGAGGTATTGCAGGTCGAAGCGGGCGATGTCGCGGAACGCCGGCGCTGCGACGACGCCGCCGTAGATGTTCCCGTGGGGCTCGTCCAGCATCACGAGGATGGCCAGGCGCGGTTTCTTGGCAGGCACGAGCCCGACGAAGGACGCGACGTATTTCTTCACGTAGCGACCGTTCTCGGCCTTCTGGGCGGTGCCGGTCTTGCCGGCCACGGTGTAGCCGGGAATGGCTGCCTCGGTGCCGGTGCCCTCGAGCACGACGTCCCGGAACATCGCCATCATGCTGTCCGCCGTCTTGCGCGACACGATGCGCTTGCCCGCATCCCGCTTCGGCTTGGACTGGCCGACTTTCTCCACGAGGTGCGGCGTCCGGAGGATGCCGCCGTTCCCGATCGCCGCGTACGACGCGACCATCTGCAAGGGCGTCACGGCGATGCCCTGGCCGATCGGCACGGTTCCGATCGTCGAGCCCGACCATTCCTCGAGCGGCAGGACGAGGCCGGGGCTTTCGCCGGGGTAGTCGATGCCCGTCTGCTTGCCGAAGCCGAAGCGCGTGACCCACGAGGACAGCTCACCGGCGCCGAGCTTCTGGGCGATCGTGATCGTCCCGATGTTGGAGGATTCGGACAGGATCTGCTTCACGGTCATCCGCTCGGTCCCGCGCACGTGCGCCTCGTGGATGACGCGGTCGGCCACCTGGATCGTCGGGGCGAGCACGAAGGAGCTCTGCGGCGTGACGACCCGGTCTTCGAGCGCTGCCGCGATGGTCACGATCTTGAAGGTCGAGCCGGGCTCGTACATGTCCGTCACGGCCCTGTTACGGCGGGCGTCGGGCGAGGCGAGGGAGAACCGGTTCGCGTCGAAGGTCGGGTAGTTGGCCATCGCGAGCACCGCACCGGTGCGGGGGTCGAGCACGATCGCAGCGGCGCCCCTGGCGCCGAACCGGCGGACGGTGCGGGCGAGCACCTGCTCGGCGTTCGCCTGGATCTGATGGTCGATAGTCAGCGTGACGTTCTTGCCGGGGCGCTCGGGCCGGGAGGTGACGACGTCGATGGCACGGCCGAACGGGTCCTTGATGACGGTCTCGAACCCGGACTGGCCGGCGAGCGTCTTGTCGAGGGAGCGCTCGAGCCCGTCGAGGCCGCGGTTGTCCGTGCCGGCGAAGCCGAGGACGTGCGCCGCGACGGCGCCCTGCGGGTAGGCCCGCAGCTCCTCCGGGTAGAAGCCGAGGCCCGGGATGGCGCGCTTCTCGAGGGTGGCGGCACGGATCGGGTCTGCCTTGCGCGCCAGGTAGACGAACCCTTTGGAGCGATCCTTCAGCGACGGGTACAGCTTGAGCGGGTCGAGGTCGAGGAGCTTGCCGGCGACGACCGCCGCCCTCTGGGCGTCGGCGACGTTGCGTGGATCGGCGTAGACGGTGGTGGCCTGCTCGCCGATCGCGAGCGGCTCGCCGGTGCGGTCGTAGATGGTGCCGCGCCCGGCGGGGATCTCGATCGTCTCCCGGTGCTGCGTCGAGGCCATCGTGGCAAAGCGATCGTGCTGGACGGCCTGGATCCACCCCGCGCGGCCGAGGGCGACGGCGAAGAGCAGCCCGAAGAAGACGACGAGGAGGCGGATCCGGTGGTTGGAGCTCCTGGTGCGGGCTCTCACTTCGCGGTCCGTGCCAGGTCGACGTAGGTGAGAGTGAGCACGTCGGCCGCCTGCAGCCCGAGCTTCGTGGTGGCGTCGCGCTCGATGCTCGACTGGGCGGAAGCGCTCGAGAGCTGGGAGCGGAGGCGGGCATTGTCGGCCTTGAGCCCGGCGCGCTCACGGCCGAGGCCGTCGAGCTGCATGTTCAGTTGCAAGACGAGAACGTTGACAGCGACGATGCCGGCGAGGAGCACGCCGACGGCGGCGATCCAGAGCACGCCTCCCGCGAACGGCCGGCGCGAGGACGAAAAGGCCTGCTTGCGGCGGCGGGGTGCGGCGTCGAGGCGCGGGCTGTCGACGACGGTGGACACTAGTGGTCGCTCCGGGAAATCCCGTCGTGGTTCGCCGGCGAAAACCGAGCGGGGCTAGGACGCAGGGAGTCCCGATACCTGGACGTATCGGGGCGACCGAGGACAACGCCCCGCGATGTGTTTGCAGCCACGCGAAGCGTGGCGGGATTTCCCGGAGCGACCACTAGGCGGCGACCTTCACGGCGACGCGCAGCCTGGCGGATCCGGAGCGTGGGTTCTCGTCGATCTCGCGGGCGGACGGGCGCACGGCCTTCCTCGTCAGCAGGCGGAGCTCCGGCTGCTTGCCGCAAACGCACACCGGGAAGTCGGGCGGGCACGTGCAGCCCTTGGCGCCGGCGGCGAACGCCTGCTTGACGATGCGGTCCTCGAGCGAGTGGAAGCTGATCACGGCGAGCCGGCCGCCGGGGCGAAGCATCTCGAGAGCCGCGGGGAGCGCCGTCTGAACCTGGGCGAGCTCGTCGTTGACGGCGATGCGCAGCGCCTGGAAGACCCGCTTGGCGGGATGCCCTTCGCCGAAGCGGGCGGGCGTCGGGATGGCGAGCTTGATCACGTCGACGAGGTCGCCGGTGCGGGTGAACTCCCGTTCGGAGCGCCGCTTGACGATGGCCCGCGCAATCGGGCCTGCGTAGCGCTCTTCCCCGTAGCGCTTGAAGATGACGGCGAGCTCGCGCTCGTCCCAGGTGTTGACGATGTCCGCGGCCGAGGGCTCGGACGAGGGATCCATGCGCATGTCGAGGGGTGCGTCGGTCGCGTACGAGAAGCCACGCTCGGGGCGGTCGATCTGCATGGAGGAGACGCCGAGGTCGAGCAGGATCGCGTCGGCCTTGACGCCGTTGCCGGCGAGCTGGGACAGCACGAGCGCGAAGTCGCCGCGCAGGAAGCGGAGGTCGACGCCGGGCCGGGACGCCTTGAGGCGGTCGAAGTACTGCTTCACGCTCGGGTCGCGGTCGATCGCCACGAGCTTGCCCGTGCCGCGGAGATCCTCGGAGAGCAGGCGTGCGTGACCGCCCGCGCCGAAGGTGGCGTCGACGACCGTCTCACCCCGCTGGACGGCGAGAAGCTCGCGCACCTCGTCCGCGAGGACGGGTGTGTGATCAGCTGCGCTGCTCGGCAAGACGTTGGGCAACATTGTCTGCGCTCCCTTCGATCCCCTCCAGGCGCTCCGCCCACGCGGCGCGATCCCAGATCTCGAGGTGGTCGTTGTTCCCGATGACCGCGACCTCCCGGTCGAGCTTCCCGTGGCGCACGAGCGGCGCGGGGAGCAGCACTCGTCCCTGCTTGTCCGGCGTGTCCTCGGAGGCCCCGCCGAAGAAGTGGCGCTGCAGCAGCCGCGTGTCGGCGAGCAGCGGGTCGAGCCGGCCGATGCGCTCGACGACGTTGAGCTCCCACGTCCTTCTCGGGTAGACGTCGACGCTGCCGTCGAGGCCTTTCGAGAGGACGACGCCGTCGGCGAGAGCGGCGCGAAAGCGGGCCGGCAGCGTGAGCCGGCTCTTGTCGTCGATCGTGTGCTCGTACTCGCCGAAGAACATGGTCGGGGCTCCAGGGTCGCTCCCAGGGATCCCCACTCTAACCCACTATCTCCCACTATGCAACCCCTGGCCACCACCTACGGCGGGGCTACGGGCCTCTGAGGATGCGGCGCCACGGCTCTGGCTAGAAGCCGGCGCTCGCCGACGCCGTCACCCACGGCCAGGATCTCCGCCCGGCCAAACGGCACGCTGGGAGAGCCGCCTCCGACGCGGGGCGCGCAGATCTATCCTGCTCGGAGTGGGAGAAGCGCCACACATCGGAGCCGGAGCCGCCATCGGCGACGCGGAGGACCGCAGCTACGTCGACAGCCTTGCCCCCGGCCCCGAGCGCGACGCGGTGGTCGCGAGCCTCCTCCGCTATCGCAGGCCCGAGGCGCTTCAGGCCGGAGACCCGCTGCCGACGGTCGCCGTGCGGGGCGCCGGAGACCTCGAGCCCGTCGAGCTCGCAGACCTCGTTCGCGGTCGCCCGCTGCTGCTCGTCTTCGGCAGCTACACCTGACCGCCGTTTCGTCGCCGGTCGGGCGACGTCGAGAGCCTGCTCCAGCGCTTCCGCGACCGGGTGGATTTCGCCTTCGTCTACATCGCAGAGGCCCACGCGGACGACGAGTGGCAGCTCGCACCGAACCTCGAGGAGGGAGCCGTCCTCGACCAGCAGGTCACGCTCGAGGAGCGCCGGCAGCAGGCGCACGAGACGGCGGCGCGTCTCGGCCTGACGATGCCGCTCTTCCTGGACGAGATGAGCAACGGCACGAGCGCGGCCTTCGCGGCCTGGCCGGAACGGCTCGTTCTCGTCACCCCGGAGCGCACGATCGCCTACCCGGGCAAGCCGGGCCCGTCGGGGTTCTCCCCCGAGGAGGCGGAGGCGGCGATCGTGGCCGCGCTCGACGGCTGCGGTTCCTCGGTCGGAGGGGGCGCCGCCCGGATCTCATGAGCGTTGTGCCGGAGCTCCTCGTGACGAGCCGTGCGCAGTGGCGGGCCTGGCTCGCACAGAACCATGCGACGTCCGGCCCCATCTGGCTCGTCACCTACAAGAAGGCGAGCGGCAAGCCGCGCATCACCTACGACGAGATCGTCGAGGAGGCGCTCTGCTTCGGCTGGATCGACAGCCGCTCGGGAACCGTCGACGACGAGCGGTCGAAGCTGTGGCTCACGAAGCGCAGGCGCGGGAGCGAGTGGTCCCGCCTCAACAAGCAGCGGGTGGAGCGGCTGCTTGCCGCCGGCGTGATCGAGGAGCCCGGGCTGCGCGTGATCGAGGCGGCGCAGGCCGACGGCTCGTGGACTGCACTCGACCAGATCGAGGAGTGCATCGTCCCCGACGATCTGGGCGAGGCGCTGGATGCCATGCCTCCGGCCGCGGCGGAGTGGGAGTCGTTCAGCGCCTCGTCGCAAAAAGCGATCCTCTGGTGGATCGCAAGCGCGAAGCGGCCGGAGACGCGCGCGAAGCGCATTGCGGAGACGGTGGAGCTCGCCGCGCGCGGCGAGAGGGCGAATCACTGGGTGCGGCGCGACTGACGCTGCGCACGGCGCCGCGCGCCGGCCCTCCGGGGCGGCCGGTCAAAGCGCGACAGGCTGCGGTGCCACGCCGCGGCCGGTGAGTGCGGCGGCGCCGCAACGGGCGGCGAACGCGACGGCCTCGTGCGCCTCCAGGTCGGCGGCGAGCGCGTAGGTGAGCCCCGCCATGAAGGAGTCCCCGCAGCCGTAGGCGTCGACCCGCGCACCGGGAAGCGGTGCGGCGACGAAGGGCCCTCCCGGCTGCATCCAGCCGCCGAGGGCACCCGACGTGGTCACGACGAGCTTCGGCTCCGGGTCGAGGTCGCCGGCGTGGTAGAGCTCGGCCTCGTCCTCGCCGCTCCCGATCAACGCGTTCAGTTCCACGGCGCCGCGGCGCAGCGTCTCGAGATCGCGCGCGGTGGCCGCCAACACCGGCGCCCGCCGCGCCCACACGAGCGCGTCCACGTCACCGGCGATGAAGAGCACGGCGTCCATCTCGGCGAGCTCGTGCCAGGGCAACCGGTCGTCGTGCCCGCGCGGCCGCAACTTCCCCCCCACCGTGGTGATCGTCCGCTCCCCCATGTCGTCGACGTGAGTGAGCGCCCAGCGCTGCGGCCGTGACTCGGTGACGGCATGCACTCTGACGCCCCGAGCCTCCAGCTCCTCGCGCGAGCGAAGCCCGAGCTCGTCGTCGCCCAGAGCCGTGAACAGCGTGGCCTCGTCCGCGAGCAGGGCGAGCTGGATCGCCGCCACTCCCCCGCCGCCGCCGGCTTGCTCCCAGTCATCCGTCGAGTGGACGATCTCGCCGGGCGCCGGCGCATGGTCGACACGGGCGAACCTGATCCACTCGACATGCCCGACGACGGCGACGCGCATGCCCTGAGTCTGCCCGATCTCGCCGGGCGGCACGACAGGACTCGGCCGAGCCGCGCCCGGTGCAACGCCTGCGTCTCCGCCGAAGGCGCGACGCCGAGCTCGTCGCGGAGCCGCA
>DAIOGR010000055.1:9202-10293 GCA_036745155.1 Gaiella sp. | reverse complement strand
TCCGACTGCGGCGTCGCGGTGTCGGTGTCAGTGGCCGAATTGTTGCCCGCGGTCGGGTCGGTCACGCCCGCCGGAGCGGCCACGCTAGCCGTGTCGACGAGGTTGCCTGTAGCCGAGGGGCTCGTCGTGTCGGTGACCGTATAGGTCAGCGAGCCCCCCGAGGGGAACGTCGCCACGGTCGCGCTGAGGGCGCCCGAGCCGCTGCCTGCCGGGCAGACGGCTCCCCCGGCGCCGGTGCAGGTCCACGCGCGCGAAGCGACCTGGGCGGGAAGGGCGTCCGCGACCGTTGCACCGTTCGCGTCCGACGGGCCGGCGTTGCTGAATACCACCGTGTAGACGACGTTCGCGCCCGGGACGTAGCTCGCCACGCCGTCCGACTTCGTCACCTGCAGGTCGGCTTCACGCCGGGCGACGCTCGCGAGATCGCCGATCAGGGTCGTCATCGTCCCCGAGAAAGGGGTGGCTGCGAGGGTCGAGAGGTTGACCGTGTAGAGCTTCGAGGGGCTCGCATTGACGGAGACCAGCAGCTCGTTGGTGGAGGGACGGAACGCCACGCCCGTGGCGCCGCTCCCCGTCAGCCCCGTGATGTTGCCGAGGTTCGTGGCGGCTCCGCCGGCGAGCGGGATCGTGTACACGGTCGTGCCCGAGACGAGGTAGAGGAGGCCGTTGACCGGGCTGAAGGCCACGTCACCGCCGCCGCCCGACGTCCCGGTGACCGCTGCGCCGGTCGCCGTCGCCGCACCCGTCGTCGTGTTGATCGTGTAGAGCTGCGTGCCCGCGCCGTCCATGGCATAGAGCGTCCCGGTCGCGTTGAAGGCCAGGCGGGGCATGTACGGAGTGCCGGTGCCGGTCCGCCCGAGCAGGACGGGCGCGGTCGCCGGCGTGGCGGGATTCCAGCGGTAGACGGCACCGTTGCCGGCCGTGCCGGCGATGTAGAACATCATCCCGTCGCTCGCACGCAGTGCCTGCGCGGCCGAGTTCTCGGCCGCGGGGGTGATCGGATACCCCGTGTAGACCGACGTGACGCTGCCGTCCGCCAGGTTGACCTGGTAGATCGAGTTGGTGCCGTACCCGATGGCGTAGACGTTGTC
>DAIOGR010000055.1:2944-9102 GCA_036745155.1 Gaiella sp. | reverse complement strand
CGGACGAGGCGGCTGACCGCCGCCTCGGTGCCCTGAAGCCTGTGCCGAGCCGTCCGGGACACCCACCCGCGCTGCTCGAGCTCCAAGTGCAGCTCGCCTGAACTCCAAACGCGGTCCGGCGCCTCACTCAGCACCCGGCGAATCGCCGCGACCCCGAACACCGCTCGCTCTGCACCCGAAACGTGGGCAGGCGGCAGATCGCCTTGCTCCGCGCCGATCAGAAGCCGAATGCCGTGGATCTGGAGCTCGATCTTCTCTGCCCGCCGGCGAGCCCGGAGCTCCTTCTCACGCAGCCGCACGGCTTTCGCCTCGAGCTTGGGGAGATGCTGCCGCAGATGGGTCGTGTCCAAACGTTTGCTTCCCGATTGGAAGTGCTTGTCATGTGCTTGGTGAGGCTTGGATCCCCGTTTCAACGTCCGGGTTTCCCCTCCTGCACAAGCATTTGGCCTCTTGGACATCCTCTGCATCTTCGGCAGCGAGCGAATGGCTCTTTAGGGGGATCGTGCGCCGGGGTGCCCGGGCGCATGCGGGTCGTAGAACTCGAATCAGTGGGACGCTTCGTCGGCCGGGCGTGATTGGCGCGTGCGCTGCGAGGACGCAGGGAGCCGCGATAGAGCGCTATCGGGGCGACCGCGGACGAAGCAGGGTGCCCGCACGGCGCGTCCAGACGGCACCAGGCTTCATTCTGATTCGGGTTCCTAACGCGTCAGGCGTCGTTGCGAAGCGGGGCTGCAGGCGCCGCCACGTCGAGCTCGGCCCCAAGCGGCGTCTCGGCCGCGTCGTCCCAGCTTTCGAGCTGCACGCGCTCGCCGAAGAACTCCCAGACGGCGCGGATCGCCGCCATCGTGGGCAGCGCCAGCAGCACGCCGGCGATTCCGTACAGCTCCCCACCGGCGAGCAGGCCGAAGATCACGAGCAGCGGATGCAGCCGCAACGCGCTCGCCATCACGTTCGGCACCACCACGTGCCCCTCGATCTGGTAGATGAACACGAAGAGGGCAGCCACCCAGAGAAACGAGATCGGGTCGACGACGAGGGCGTAGATGGCGGGCGGAATGGACGAAAGCCAGGGGCCGATGTAGGGGATCACCTCGATCACACCCGTCCACACCCCGAAGAGCAGCGCATACCGCTCGGCGCCGGGGACGAGCCCAGTCTTCCCGAGCACCCACATCCCCACGCCCGCGCTCGTCCCGATCACCGTCGAGAGGATCAGCTGTCCGCGCACGTAGCCGGCCAGCGCGCGCTCGATCCGCAAGGTCAGCGGTGGCCCACCATGCGGAGGGAAGCGCCGGTCGATCGACGCCTCGAGGCGCGGCATGTCGAGCAGCATGTAGATGGCGATGACGACGATCAGGATCAGGCTGAACAGGGTGAACACGATCGAGAACGCAGCACCCTGGGCGAACGAGATCGCATCCTGCGTGTAGTTCGAGATCTCCCCGGCGCCGAGGTTGTCGACCCAATCGGTCGTCTGCTGCTCGATCTGGATGCGCTCGAGGCCGTGACCGTCCAGCCAGGCCTGGAAACGATCGATGTCCTGCTCGGCCCCCGTCTGCCCTGTCTCGTCCTGGACCGTCACGTACGCGTCGATGCGGTCTGCGGCAGATCGCGTCTGGTCGACCACGACCGAGCCGAGCGCGAGCGCGACGAATGCGACCCCGCCGGCGAAGAGGAGAAAGACGACGGCGACCGCGAGCCCGTGCGGGAGCCGAAGGCGCTGCAGGTCGCGAACGAGCGGGTTGAGCAGGAACGCGATCACGGACGCCGTCAGGAAGAGGAAGAGCACGTGCCCGAGCGTCCCGGCCAGCAGCCAGCCGAGCACGACCAGCACGGGAAGCCCGACGAGCTGGATCCAGCGCGGAATCCGGATCGTCGGATCGCCGGGTGGCGGGCCGGAGCCCGCGGGAGCCGCGCCGTCGCTGCCCTGAGCCGCGTCCCCGGTCATGCGCCGGATCGTAGCTCCGGCGGCTGGACGCCACCGCGGCCGGGGCCGTTCACCGTGACGTTCCGGTCACCTTCCGGTTGAGCGCAGGTGAAACGTACGGTACGGTGAGCCTGATGGCCACGCCGCGCTCCCGGCAAGCGGCCCGTCTCCGCGCACGTCGTCGACGCTCCCAGCAACGGGCGCGGCGCCTCGTGGTGCTCGGGATCGTCGCTGCGCTCGCTCTCGTCACGCTCTTGCTGACCGCCTTCGGCTCGGGTGCGCCCGAGCGGCCCTCCGCGCCCGTCGCGGCGGCGACACTGGCGGCGACGGAGAGCCGGCCGCTGGAGCCCGAGGTGCTCGCGACCGTCGGCAACCTGCAGCTCCAGCTTCCCGTCACGGCCGAGGAAGTGACCGCAATCGGGTTCCACGGAGCCCCGGGAGACGCGCTCGAGCTGCAACCCGTGGGTCGACAGGTCAACGAGGGGTTGCTGGCACGTCTCTGGCGGCGGATCGCCGGAGCGCCCAAGACCGGGCCGGTCTGGTACCAGCTCGAGGGAAGCCGGGGCACCGAGGTGGTCGACGTCGGAGCCGTGCCCGGTACGGACGTCTACGCGCCGGTCAACGGGACGGTGGTCGCCATCTCCGACTACGTGATCGACGGCCAGGCGTACGGGGCCCGCATCGACCTGCGGCCGACCCAGGCTCCCTCGGTGATCGTCTCGCTCAACCACGTGCAGCCCGATCCCTCACTCGCAGTGGGCTCGCCCGCGCTCGGGGGGTCGTCGAAGCTCGGCACCGTCGTCGATGTTGCAGCGGTCGAGCGGCAGGCACTCGCGAGCCACGCGCGCGCCGCGGGCAACAACGTGACCATCGAGGTGCACCCCGGCGCCGGATCACTCCCGTAGCCTCGGCCCGAGGCGATTCCATGAAGCTCCTCTTCGTGGCCGATGTCGTCGGCCGTCCTGGGCGGGAAGCGCTCGAGCAACGGCTCGCCTCGCTGCGTACGGAGCTGGGCGCGGCCTGTTGCGTCGTCAACGGCGAGAACGTCGCCGACGGCGTCGGCATCACCCCGAAGCTTGCCGAACGCCTGCTCGCCGCCGGAGCCGACGCGATCACGCTCGGCAACCACACGTGGAGGCGCGCCGAGATCGCGCCGTATCTCGGCTCCTCCGAGCGTGTCGTGCGACCGGCGAACCTCTCCGTCACGGCGCCGGGACGCGGCCTCGCCATCGTCCCCACCCTCGCCGGGCCGCCGGTGGCGGTCGTCAACGTGCTGGGATCGCTCTTCCTCGAGCCCATGCGCAGCATGTGGGAGGTCATCGACGGCCTCGTCGACGAGGCCAGAGCCGCGACGCCCGTGGTGCTCGTCGATGTGCACGCGGAGGCGACGAGCGAGAAGGTGGCGCTCTCACGCTGGCTCGACGGGCGCGTGACAGCGGTAATCGGCACGCACACGCACGTACAGACTGCCGACGCACGCATCCAGCCGGGAGGCACCGCAGCCCTGACCGACGCCGGCATGACCGGCCCTCACGACTCGGTCATCGGCGTCAAGGCGGAGCTTGCGACTCACAGGATGCGCACCGGCATGCCGGTGCGCTTCGAGGTGGCCGAAGGCGGCGTGCGGATCGAGGGCGCGCTCGTCACGTGCGACCCGGCGACCGGACGCGCGTCGGCTATCGAACCGATACGCGTGCCGTGGCCGTAGAGCGCCTCACGAGCAGGACGAACAGCCCTACCAGCGTCAGGTCGCGGGCGAGCACGATCCATGAGGCCTGCTCGTCGAACTGCTTCACGAGTGCCCAGTAGTCGCCCGGGAACCACAGACGCGTCAGCGCGCACGCGAGCACCAGGAGCGCGGATCCGACGGCTCCCCGGCGGCCGGCCACGAGCGGCACGAGCGGCAGCAGCCAGACGAGGAACTGAGGCGACAGCACCTTGCCGAAGGCGACGAACGCGACTACGGCAGCGGCCGCGAAGCGGATGAAGCGCTCGTCTCCTGCGTCGCCCCGCGCGAACACGACCCACACCGCTACGAGCGCGGCGACACCGGCGCTCGTCGTGGCCGCCGACGCGACAGCCGAGACCGTGCCGGTCAGGTTCTGCGAGCCGTGACTGGAAGCCCAGTCCAGCGGCAGCGCGAACAGGTGGTGGAGCGCCAGCAGGAGCGCCGAGCCGAGACTCTCGATCTGCAACGGGCGGCCCAGCTGCTGCCAGACGCTCCGGCCAACGCCGGTGGGTGAGAGCAGGGCGAACGGCGCGTAGACCAGCGCGACCACGCCGAGCGCGATCCCGAGCGTACGGAACGCCTCCGCGTGACCGTGACGGCGCCAGCTGCGCGCCACGAAGAGCGGCAGCAGCACCGCGGGGTACAACTTGGTCGCGATCGCCGCGCCGAGGGCGGCGGCGCCGAGCCGCTCGCGCTTTGCCAGCACGGCAGCCACGGCCCCCGCCGCGATCGCCGCCGGGACCAGGTCAAAGCGGGTGAGCGTGAACGGGCCGAGCAGCAGCATCCCTCCCGCGAGCGCCGCCAGGGAGCCGCCGAGGCGAAGGCGGGATGCCCCCAGCGAGCGGAGCGTGCCGGCCACGAGGGCGCCAAGAGCGGCCAGGCACACGATCATCAGGCCCGCGAACACGGCGTCGTAGGAGCCCGGCGCCGACGTGACGAGCGCCGGGCCGGCGAACGCCGGCAGCGCTCCCGGCGGATACTCGACGCGGAAGTCGCGGTACGGCAGATCGCCCGCCGCCAACCGCTCCCCGTAGCGCTCGTAGACCGGCGTATCGGAGATACCCGGCTCGCCGGTCGCGCCCGACACGAGCAGCAACCCTGCCGCGAGGCCGACCACGGCGCCCAGCACGACGACGAAGCCGGAGGGACGCGGTGGCAGCGCGCTCACCGGGCGCCGGCCGCCGTTCGCGGGACGAGCAGCGCCAGCAGGACGAACGGGAGGAACCAGGGGAGGTAGAGGTAGAACCAGTGCGTCAGCGCCAGCTCGAAGCCGATCAGGATCGCGGCTGTGAGCGCGGCCAGCTCCAGCGGCCCCTTCCGCCGCGGCAGCACCGCAGCGACTCCCGCCAGTGCGAGCACGCCCACCTGGAGCACCTTCTGGGGGACGGCCAGGTCGGGGAGCCCGCGGGCGTGGTACTGCCCCCAGCCCCAGACGGAGAAGGGCGACTCACGGTCGAGCTGGAAGCCGAGCGTCCGCTCCGAGAACGTCCGCACCGCCTCGACGAGCCCGGGCTCGAGCAGGAGGAGGCCGAACGCGGCGACGGTGGCGACGGCGAACGCGGCCCCGAAGCGAAGAGCCGTCGCGCGCCGCAACCCGCCGGGATACGTGAGCCACAGGGGTGCGACGAGGAGCGCCGCAAACTTCGTCCAGCCGGCGAGCGCCACGAATACTCCACGGGCCTGGTCGGACGAGGCGAGCCAGAAGCCCCAGACGAGCAGCGCCGGCATGATCGCATCGTTCGCGTTCGTCGTCAGCGCGTATGCGGTGAACGGGTATGCGAGCCAGCCGAACGCGAGCGTGGCGGCAAGGCGGTTGCCTCCGAGCCTCCGACCGACGAGGACGAGCCCGATCACGACGAGCAGGTCGAACAGGATCGCGGTCGCATGGGCCGCGGGCAGCGAGTCCCACTTGCCGCTCCAGCCGAAGGTGAGCACCGCCGGCACATAGGCGAGATACGCGACGGGACCGTAGGTGTCGCCCCGCGGGTTCGACGACTCGCACCTGCCGTTCGTCTGGATGCGGTCGCGGATCTCCCCGTCCGCGTCGGCGCGGCCGCACGGCGTGCGGCCGTCCTGCACGGGCATGTGCCCGTACGGGGCCTGCCCGTTCAGGATGCGGTCGGCACCGATCACGCCTGCGTAGCCGACATCGATCACGCTGTGCGGCGCCTCGAGGTCGAGACCCACCCTGAAGCCGGCGAGGAAGACGGCAGCGGCCACAAGCAGCCACACCGGCCAGCTGCCCTGCGGAGCGAACCGCCTGCCCCGGAAGCCGATCCACGCGGAGCGCACGAGCAGGTAGAGAAGCGGCGGCACCGCGAGGGGGGCGCTGCGAAGGATCTCACCGCGGTTGAAGAACCAGAGCGAGATCCCGAAGGAAAGCAGGGCGAGCAGGTCGGCGGAGTGCCACGAGAGCGGTCGCCGCCGGTCGGCGAGCCCGAGGAAGAAGACGAGGCTGAGAGGTATCCACACCCACCACGCGTTGAGGATCTTGCCGCCGAA
>DAIOGR010000055.1:0-2844 GCA_036745155.1 Gaiella sp. | reverse complement strand
TAGAAGCTTCGCCGGAACGACCAGAGCTTGTTGCCCACGAAGTTCAACGGCGTCACCAGCACGATCGCGATCGCCTGGGCGAGGATCTCACCGAGCCCCGCCTGCACCAGCAGGTGCAGTACGACGAGGTTGGCGCCAAGGGCGAAGGCCGAGACGACCAGGAAGCGGAGTCCCTGGTAGGCAACGCTGCCACGCTGGCCGCGGAAGGTCCAGAGACGGTTCCACGTGTAGTTGTTCGCCACTGCGACGAAGAACGAGCCGATCGCAGCGGCGACGTAGTGGAGGCCGAGGCCCTCGAGCAAACCGGCGTAGACGGCCAGGTTGACCAGATAACCGCTGGCGCCGACCGCGCAGAACTTGCCGAGCTGCTCCCAGTTGCTGCGTCTCCGCAACGAGACGCTCGCCCGCCTCGCCGGGCCGGCTGCCGTCGTGGCCTCGGTCGGTTCCATGGCGTCCGGCGAGCCTAGCTGACCGGCCACGATCCCTCGAAGCCGGCTGCGCCGAGGAGGGGCACGAAACGGCAGGGAATCGACGCACGCTCGGCGAACGTCCCGTCCGTCCGCTCGACGAGCACGAGGCTCTGTGCCTGCCGCGTTCCCCGCGGAAGCACCAGGCGGCCGTGCTCGCCGAGCTGCGCCACGAGCGCCGGCGGGATGGACGGCGCGGCCGCGGCGACCGCGATGGCGTCATACGGAGCGCGGTCGGGCACACCGAGGGAGCCGTCACCGACGCGGACATCGACCTCCGCATGGCCGGCGTCGGCGAGCGCGGCGGCCGCAGCGGCGGCGAGCGCCGGGATCCGCTCGATCGTCACCACCTCTGCTGCCAGCTCTGCCAGCACGCACGCCGCATACCCCGAGCCCGTGCCGACGTCGAGCACGCGCTCGTCACCGCGGAGCCCGAGCAGGACGCAGGTTGCCGCGACGATGAACGGCTGCGAGATCGTCTGATCGTGCCCGATCGGCAGAGCCGTGTCCTCGTAGGCCGCATGGCGCAGCTCTGGCCCCACGAACAGCTCCCTGGGCACCTTCCCCATGGCGGCAAGCACCCGCTCGTCCGTGATCCCGCGGCGCCTGAGCTGGCGCTCCACCATCGCCGCCCGCGCCGCGCTCACGCCCGGATCGAGGCCGTCAGGCGGCACGGTCGAGCGCATCGAACGGCTGCTCGACGGCGAAGTGCGCCAACACGAGCGACGCGACATCGACGATGCTGCGTGCGGTTCCGTCGATCCCGACCGTGAGCAACGGCACCTCCGAGTCGCCTCTGAGCAGCGAGCCGTGAGAGCCACCGCCCAGATGGTGCCCGCCGCCGAGATCGGCGAACTCCCATCCCGCGGTTGCCGAGACGAGCACCTCGCCGGCATTGGGATTGGCGAGGGCCCTCCAGGCGCGCATCAGCCCGTCGGGGTGATCCATGATCCCCGCGTCGCCGGACAGCCGCCACCCGGCCGAGCCGGGTGCGAAGCGGAGCTCTTCGCCCTGCCTCCGCGCGATCGCATCGCCGCCTTCCCGGAAGAGGGCGACGTCCACCGAGGGCTCCTGGTCGAGGACGGCCGCCAGTTGCCGGGGATCGAGCACACACCCGGGCTGTGCGTACACCTGTGCGGCACGGTTCGACGCCGTCACGAGCGCACCCGCGACACCGGCATAGCAACGCGCGAGCGAGGCGACGTCGCGCACGCTCGTCTGACCGTGATCCGACAGCACGACGAGGGCGTAGCGGTCGAGCAGCTCGTCGAGCCCACCGGCCGCGTCGACGAGCGCTCCGACGGCGTCGTCGCACCGCGTGAGAGCCTCGAACGCGGTGTCCGGGCCGTGCTCGTGCGAGGCGTAGTCGTAGTCGGACAGGTAGTAGACGAGGAAGTCGAAGCCGTCGCGCGTGACGAGCCAGCGGCCGACAGCCGCCGCGTACGCGTCGATCGAGCCCGCAGCCCGGTTGCGGAACGACAGCGGCGCACCCGTGCGCTCGCTCTGAAAGAGGTTGTAGAAGAAGAAGCTGTCGGGCCCGCGAACGTCGCCGAGGAACGGCAGCGACGAGCTGTGTGCCGTCCGTCCGCGATATGCGGTGAAGTTGACCGAGGCCGTGCGGAAACCGGCGTCGCCCAGCGCTTCGAACACGGTCACAGCCCGCTCGCCCAGGTGCCGGCCGTTCATGTTGACGAGCGTGTCGCGCAGCGTCTGGCCGATGCCGGCGGCCCGCACGGCACCGAACGACGAGCCGTACTCCACGAGGCGGCGCTCACGGCGGTGGTACCAGACGAGATGCGGGATCTCATGGACATCCCCGTGGGCTCCGGTCGCGATCGACGAGAGGCACACCGGCGTGAGCGAGGGAAACACGGATGTCGCCCGGCAGTAGGTGCCGTGCTGCAGCAGGCGTGCCAGCACGGGAGCGCGTCCCGCCTCGACGGCGCTCTCCAGCATCGACGGCGTCAACCCGTCGATGACCACCAGGATGACCGGCTTCGGGCTCATCGGGTCATTTCGCGAGCGAGCGGAGGCCCGCGTACTTCTGCGGGGCGCTCCGGGCGCGGCGGGCCGCGAGGGCGGGCACGAGAACGGCCTCCACGTATCCCACGACCGGGACGAGAGCGAGCGCCGCGACGACGATCGCCGCAGCTCCCAGCAGGAAGGCCGTGCCACCGATGGTGGCTCCGCGCCGTGCGGCCCCGAGCGCGATCGTGCCGGCGGAGACGGTGCCGACGACGGCACCGACAATCCCGCCTCCTGCTCCGCTCCAGCCTTCGACGAGCGACCCGACGACGGCGCCGGCGACGGTCGCCGCGACCGTGGCGCTGACGAGCCCGAAGCGCAACCTGCCGAGCAGCCCTGCACAGAGGACGCC
>DAIOGR010000054.1:7041-10304 GCA_036745155.1 Gaiella sp. | reverse complement strand
TACATGCCCATCGCGTGATAGCCCGAGTCGACGTACAGCATCGTCCCGGTCACGTTCGCCGCATCGTCCGAGAGCAGGTAGGCGGCGGCGGCGCCGACGTCGTCGGCGCCGATGTGGCGGTGCAGCGGTGCCCGCTGCTCGAACATCTCCTCCATCGTGCTGAAGCCGGCGATCGAGCGAGCCGCCAGCGTGCGCACGGGCCCGGCGGACACCGCGTTGACGCGAATGCCGCTCTGCCCGAGATCCCAGGCGAGGTAGCGCACGCTTGCGTCGAGAGTCGCCTTGGCGACTCCCATCACGTTGTAGTGCGGCACCGCGCGCACACCGCCGAGATACGTCATCGTCACGATCGAGCCGCCGCCGCGCGCCTGCATGAGCGGCTCCGCCGCTTTCGCGCAGGCGACGAGCGAGTAGGCGGAGATGTCGACCGCCATCCAGAAGCGATCGCGAGGGGTGTCGACGAAGCGGCCCTCGAGATCCTCGGCCGCTGCGAACGCGACCGAGTGCACGAGCACGTCGAGGCCGCCGCCGAACACCTCGCCGGTCTCGGCGAAGACGCGCGCGACGTCGTCGTCGGAGCGCACGTCGCACTCCGTCACGAGCTTCGCGCCGACGGAGTCGGCGAGCTCGCGCACGCCCTTCTCGATGCGCTCGCCCTGGTAGGTGAAGGCCAGCTCGGCGCCCTCGTCGTGGAGGCGCTTGGCGATCGCCCACGCGATCGAGCGCTTGTTCGCGACCCCCAGGATCAGCGCCTGCTTGCCTTCGAACCTCCCCGACATGGGCGCGAGTGTAGTCGGGCGCGGCCCGCCCCGCCCCGACTTCGGTCGGGCTTGCCCTCGCAGCCGTTCGCTACGGTCGGCGCGTGAGGGCCTTCGCCCATGACGTCTACACCTACCCGCTGCCCGACGGGCACCGTTTTCCGCTGGCCAAGTACCGGCTCGTGCGCGAGGCGGCGGAAGCGCTCCCCGGCGTGGCGGTCGAGCCCACGCGTGCCGCAACCTGGGAGGAGCTCGCGCGCCCCCACACCCGCGAGTACCTGGAGCGCGTGCGAGAGGGGCGGCTCGCACGTCGTGAGCAGCTGGCGCTCGGGCTCCCCTGGTCGCCCGAGCTCGTCGAGCGCTCCCGCAGGGCCACCGGCGCCACGATCCAGGCAACGCACGCCGCGCTCGAGGAGGGCGTGGCCATGAACCTGGGCGGAGGCACGCACCACGCGTTCGCGGACAGCGGGCGCGGCTTCTGCGTCTTCAACGACGTCGTCACCGCCTATCGCGCGCTCCGCGCCGCCGGCCGGCTCCGCCGCGCGCTCGTCGTCGACCTCGACGTCCACCAGGGCGACGGCACACATGCGCTCCTCGCCGCGGACGGCGACGCGTTCACGCTCTCGATCAACGGCTTTCGCAACTATCCGTTCAGGCGCGTGGCCGGCGACCTCGAGCTCGACCTGCCGGACGGCACGGGCGACGAGGCGTACCTCGACGGGCTCGCGCGCGTGCTGCCCGAGGCGCTGCGGCGCTCGCGCCCACAGCTCGCCTTCGTGCTCGCGGGGGCCGACCCGTACGAGGGCGACCGGCTCGGCCGGCTGGCGCTCTCCAAGCAGGGCCTCCTGGCCCGGGACGCGTACGTGCGAGACCAGCTCCGCTCGGCAGGCATTCCCGTCTGCGTTACGCTCGCCGGCGGGTACGCGGAGGACATTCGCGACACGGTCGAGATCAACCTGGGGACGGTGCAGACATTCAGCGGGTAGCGGTCGTGACGGGCGCGTCCTCCGGGATCGGCGAGGCGACCGCCCGCCTGCTCGCCCAACGCGGCTGGCACTGCGTACTGCTCGCGCGGCGGGCGGATCGTCTCCGTCTCCTCGCCGGACAACTCGACGGGGAGGCCGAGACATGCGACGTGGGCGACCGCGACGCGGTGGCAGCCGCGGCGGCGCGCGTGCTGGCGCGGCACCCCGAGATCCACCTCGTCGTCAACAACGCGGGCATCCCGGCGCGCCGAACGCTGGACGAGGTCGACCTCGACCTCGTCGAGGAGGTCGCACGCGTGAACTACCTCGGCGGCGTCTGGGTGACGCGCGCGCTGCTGCCGGGCCTGCAGCTCGCTGCTGGAGCCGGCGGCTCGCACGTCGTCAACGTCGTCTCGATCGCCGGGGCCGTCGCGTTCGCCCCGTCGGGCGCGTACACGGCCGCCAAGCACGCCCAACTCGCGTTCTCGCGCTCGTTGCACGCGACGCTGCGCGGGAGCGGCATCGACGTGCACACGATCCTGCCCGGGTACGTCCAGACCGAGGGATTCCCGCAGCGGTCACTGCTCGAGCACCGGCTGCTGAAACACATTGTCGCGCAACCGAAAGACGTCGCCGAGGCGGTCGTCAGATCAGTGGAGCGGGGCCGCAGCGAGGTCGTCGTGCCGTGGTTTCCCTACCGCCCGGCAATCGTGCTGTACGGGATCGCCCCCTCGCTCGTTTCGCGACTCGGCGCGCGCGTCGTCCGCACGAGCCGCGCCTTCCAGGCGAAGGCGGCGGAACAGCCCCCCGGTGACGCATGACGGACGCGCCGACACGGGGCCGTGTTGCAGTCGTGACCGGGGCGTCCTCGGGAATCGGCGAGGCGACGACCCGGCTGCTGGCGGAGCGGGGCTGGCACTGTGTCCTCGTGGCACGGCGCGAGGAGGTGCTCCGCAGCCTGGCCGCGGAGACCGGCGGGGAGATCGAAGTCTGCGACATCGGCGACCGCGCAGCCGTCAGGCGTACGACCTCGCGCATCCTCGCGCGGCACCCCTCCGTGGACCTCCTCGTGAACAGTGCCGGCTTCCTGGCGCAGGGGACCTTCGTCGACGCGCCCCTCGACCTCGTCGAGCGGGCGCTCGCGGTCAACTACCTGGGCGGCGTCTGGACGACCCGGGGGCTGCTGGACGGGTTGCGCGAGGCGGTGCGAGCGCGCGGGCGGGCGCACGTGGTCACGATCGCGTCGATCGGCGGGGCGATCGTGTTCAGCCCGGCCGCGCCCTACTCGGCGTCGAAGCACGCCCAGGTCGCTTTCTCCCGGTCGCTCCGGGCGGCACTGCAAGGCACCGGGATCGAGGTGCACACGATCATGCCGGGCTTCGTGACGACACCGGGCTTCCCGCATCCCAAGGTCTTCGCCACGCGGCTCGGCCGGCGCTTCGTCGTCGGGCCCGAGCGGGTGGCGACGGAGGTGCTCGCGGCGGTCGAGCACGGCAAGCCGGAGGTGGTGATCCCGTGGTTCCCGTACGGCCTGGGAGCC
>DAIOGR010000054.1:2100-6941 GCA_036745155.1 Gaiella sp. | reverse complement strand
CGAGCACGGCAAGCCGGAGGTGGTGATCCCGTGGTTCCCGTACGGCCTGGGAGCCATCGCGCAGGCGCTCGCACCGACGCTGACAACGAGGGTGCTGCGCCGCGCCGACTACACCTAGAGCGGCCGGGCCGTCATGGCCGATCACCCACGCAGCCTCCAGGTCAGGCGCCGCGCTTGTGCGCCACGTACCAGCCCACCTCGATCTCGTACACGGGCGCCGGCGCCAGGTGGCGCGCTCGCTCGCGCTCGGCTCCCTCGAGCCCGGCCAGATCGAGGAAGCGCTCCACGTCCCGCTGCTCGCGCACGATCTCGTTCGAGGCGACGACCAGGTCGTTGGCGTCGAGCAGGTAGCGGATGTCGCCGTCGGGAAGCAGGCGCTGGTGGGAGGGGTCGCGGGCGCGCTCGAAGCGGTCGAGCTCGATGGAGACCGTGGTGTCGACATGCCCGAGCTGGTCGGCCAGGATGATCCGCCCGCCGGGCCGCGTCACCCGGGCGAGCTCGGAGACGACGAGCTCGGGTCGGCGCACATGGTGCAGGACGCGCAGGCAGCCGCTGAGGTCGAAGGCGCCGTACTCGAACGGCAGGGCCGTCGCGTCCGCCTCGAGGAAGGTGCAGTTCGCGGGCGCCCCCTGTCGCGCAGCCTCGAGGAACGCCGGGGAGGGATCGACGCCGATCACCTCGGCGACGCGCGGGGCAAGCGCGTAGGCCAGTGCCCCGGTTCCGCAGCCGGCGTCGAGCGCCCGCTCGTCGCCGGAGAAGGGGGCGAGCAGACGGGCGACGCGCGCCTCGAGCTCGGGGGCGCGGTCGTCCTGCAGCCCGCGGCGCAGCGCCACCACGTCAACCACCGACGACCTCCCGGGTCGCGCGCGGCGGCCGGGAGACGAGGCCGCACGCGATCTCGTAGCCGATCGTCCCGGCGACGCGGGCATGCTCCTCGATCGTGGCACCGTCACCGACCAGCGTCACGGGCGTGCCCACCGGCACGGCGTCGTCGAGCTCCACTGCGATCACGTCCATCGACACGGTCCCGACGATACGCCTTCTGCTGCCCTGCACGAGCACCTCCGTCCCGCTCAGGTCCCTTCGGAACCCGTCGGCGTAACCGACGGGGACGAGCGCGACCCACGTCGGCCGGGTCGCGACGAAGCGACGGCCGTAGCCGGTGCTGTCACCCGGCGCGAGCAGGCGCACCTGGGCGACCTCCGACTCCCACCGCAACGCCGGCCGCAGCCCGTCGTCTGCCGGATCACCGCCGAACGGCGAGATCCCGTACAGGGCGATGCCGCAGCGGGCGGCGTCCAGCCGCGCTTCGGGATATCGCAGGGCGCCGGCGCTGTTCGCGAGATGTCGCGTCAGGTGGGCGTAGGGCGCAGTGGCCTCGAGGAAGCGGGCCGTCTGCAGGCGCGTGAAGCCCGGGTCGGAGTCGGAGGACGCGAAGTGGCTCATCAGGCCGACGACGGTGCGCCCCGGCGCCGGCAGCTCGGACAGGCCCCAGCGGCCCATGCCCGTGTCGAGCTTGAGATGGACGCGAACGTCGTCGGGCACCTGCCCGTCGACCACGACGAGCTCCAGCGCGAGTGCCCGCGCCGTCCGCACGTCGTCGCCGTCCCAGGGGCCGAGCACGATCAGCCGCGTGTGCGGGAAGGCAGGCCGCAGCGCGGCCGCCTCGCCGGCCGTCGCCACGCACAGGGCGGTGGCGCCCTCGGCGAGTGCCGCTCCGGCCACGTCCGCGGCGCCGTGCCCGTATCCGTCCGCCTTGACCACCGCCCACAGCTCCGTCCCGCCGAGAGCGCCGCGCAGCGTGCGGGCGTTGTGGCGGACGGCCGCGAGGTCGAGCGTGAAGTGCGAGCGTGCCACGACGCCATTGTCGCGAACGCGGCGGCGGCGCCAGCTCACTAGACGTCGACGATCAGGCCGTCGTGGGCGAACGTGACGGGACGGCCTTCGGCCCGGAGGCGGCTCCCGAGCCGCTCCAGGTCGTCGTACGAGAGCTCGTCGAGCTCCTCCACGTGGCTCAGCACGACCTCGCGCGCCTCGAGCCGGTCGACGATGCCGAGCGTCTCCTCGAACGTCGCCTCGTACACCAGTACGGGGTGCTCCGGATGGATCCGGCGCGCGCCCGTGAAGACGTCGAACTCGCAGATCCCCATGGGTAGGACGGCGAGATCGCACCCGCGCACCACCTCCGGGGGCGTCCAGCCGTTCAGCTCGTCCATGGCGACGAGCAGCCGCGTGCCGCCGTCCCGCAGCTCGAACGCGTAGACGTAGTCCTCCGCGAGCCTGAAGGGACGGATCGTCACCCCCTCTATCTCGACTACCTCCCCGTCGTGCAGCTCGTGGATCGTGATCCAGCCCCGGTCGCGCATGAACTCGAGATGGGCCATCCCTCCGAGCCGGACACGGAAGTCGGCAGCCACCTGCTCGGGCAGGTAGACGTCGGTCACGCGCGGCCGCTTCGCCTCCCGCGGCCAGGTGCGGAAGTCGCCGTTGCGGGTCTCCCAGACACGGCGCCCCATCGTGTGGTCGGGATGCCAGTGCGAGTAGAAGCAGGCGGCGATCTCGCCGATGCGGGCGCGCTCGAGCTGGAGCTTGGACTCCTCCGGCGTGTCGAAGATCACGTTCGGCCCGTGCACGAACGTGGAAGGGCCGGTGCGGGCGTAGGGCGGCCCCTTCCTGCGGGCCTCCGTGCAGACACGGCACGTGCAGGCGGGACGCGGAATCGTGGCGGCGCCACCGGAACCGAGGATCTCGACCCTCACCGAAGCGAGGTTACTGGTAGACGGTCGAGCAGCTCCGGAAGGTGTCGGTTCCCGGCCCGCCGATGCACACGTCGGTTCCACCGTTGCCGTTGATGTCGTCGTTGCCGCCGCCGCCGACGATGCAGTCGTTGCCGCCGCGGCCGCGAATCCGGTCTGCCACGGGGCTGCCCAGGATGAGGTCTCCGGCCCCAACGCCGCTGATCGTTCCACTTCCCGTCACGACGCCCGAGAGCACGAGAGCGGCGCACTCGGGCGGCGCCAGCTGGTTCGCCGTGGCGGCAGTCGTCGACAGGCCCGCCCGGGAGCCCGCGATCGTGGTCGTCGCCGTGAGGCCGACGACCACGACGGCGCATGCCGCCACCGCAACGACGAGCCAACGGACGCGCGGCATCAGCTCAGCTCCGCCCGTGCAGAGGCGACATGCTGGAGGCGGGCGTCGCGCCCGCGTCGGCGCGGTAGCGGTAGACGGCGACCCCGTCGTCCACGAGGTAGGTGTGCCGCACCCCGTCGGTCGTGCGCAGGACGACGCGGTCGTAGTGATCGGCGAGGCGGACGAGGCTGTCGATGTCGGAAACGTCCGTGACCCAACGGCCCTCGGGGATCACCGTCGTCGCCGGGACGATGCGGCTGCCGTGCCGCGCCTCGATGCGCTCCGCCTCGGTGCCGGCGAGGCGCCGCGAGAGCAGCACGAAGGCGCCGAGCAGGGCGAGGAGGGCGATTCCGACCCCGAGCGCCGAGAACACCCTCGCGTCGGTGACCGGCAGCGACAGCGGCCCGACACCGATTCGGGCCGCCCGCTGCTCGACGGCGCCGCCCTGCTCGCGCGGCGTCAATGCCGTCTGCGGATCGCCGGCCGTGTCGAGCCTGAGCGACACGGGGTCGAACACGAGCTTCAGCTCGGGCGCGAACGTCTCGTCGATGACGGCGTCGCCGGCGTAGCCCGCCACCTCCACTCGCGGCCGCAGCGCGACCGTGAAGGTCGACGTGCTGGAGCCGGTGAGGGCGCGCATGCGCGCCCCGAGCCGCTCCACGCGGCGAAGGTCGAGCACGCCCTCGGCGTGCGCTGCCCCGCCGTCGAACGGCACGGTCGAGTGAACCGGGAGCGTGCGGAACCAGCCGGAGCCGTCGCTGATCACGGCATCGAGCGCGATCCCGCCGCGGACGTCGTGCCGGCGCGCACTCTCGAAGCGGTAGTCGAACGCGACCTGGAGCCGGCGGACGAGCCTGGTGAAGGCAGGCTCGCCCGTCCCCAGGTGCCCGTCCGGATAGACGGCGCTCGGACGCACCGTGGCAGCGTAGGAGAACGAGCCGGTGTGCTCGTACGCCTGGCCCACCGGGTGTGCCCGCGTCTCGGGGGAGCGCCAGGCCAGCACCGCCAGCAGGGAAAAGAGCCCGAAGGCGACCGCGGCGGCGACGAGCACCGAGCGCGCGCCGGCGGCCAGGCCGTCGGCGGCCAGCGCGCGGCGTGGCGCGTCGAAGGTCGGCTGCAGCGGGCGAACGTGCGGCCTCCCACGCCGGCGCGTCACCTCGCGCCCTCCCGCAAGGGAGAGAAAGACGAGCAGGAAGAGGACAAAGGCGGCGTTCTGTGGGCTCCGCAGCCAGGTGATCGGCTTGCCCAGGCCGGGAAAGAGCAGTGCGGCCTCACCCTGCACGCGACTTCGCAGCACCCGTTCGGGATCGCGGTAGCCGTTGTGGTCCCCCTTGGTCACGAAGCGGTCACCGTCGACCGCGACGATCCGGTGCAGCACGTGGCGGCCGAGCACGGGGCTGTAGAACAGCACCACGTCGCCGACGCCGTAGGCGGAGCGCTGCCGTGCCAGGACGAGGTCACCCTGGTGGATCTTCGGCTCCATGCTGTTGCCCGAAGTGATCACGATCGAGGTCTTCCCGCCGAGCGCGGGAGGCGCCAGCAGGAGCCACGCAAGCGTGAGCACGACGATCCCGGCGAGAGCGCCGCAGATCCGGATGAGGAGTCGGGAGGACACGAGCTGCGGAGGACGATTTCGGCCGGGCGGGCGGTTTCCCTACCCGCCCGGCCGAAAGTGGCCTAGTCGGCCGCGACGACCTTGAGCGAGGTTGCTG
>DAIOGR010000054.1:0-2000 GCA_036745155.1 Gaiella sp. | reverse complement strand
CCCGCCCGGCCGAAAGTGGCCTAGTCGGCCGCGACGACCTTGAGCGAGGTTGCTGCCAGGACCGTGCCGGTCACGGGGCAGCTCCACGTGCCGGTCACAGGGCCGGTGCAGTTGACGTATGCGCCGGCGTTCAGCGCCGCACGCACCGTGGCAGTGGCAGTCGGCGCCGGTGCCAGCGTGAACGACACGCCCGTGATGTTGGCCGGGTTGGCCGTGTCGAGCGTGTAGTGGATCGCCGACGCGGTGAAGCCGGTGATCGTGCCAGAGCCCTCACCGGCAGCCGAGGACGGCACCGTGTTCGTGGCCGTGAACGCGTACGCAGACGCGGCCACGATCAGCGCGAGGAGTGCTGCCAGCGCAAAGCGCCGCCGGCGGTTGGACCGCTTCATCGTTCTCTCCTTGGTCTTCTGGCGCCCGACACAGTCGCAGCGGACACCAACAACGGGGGTTGCTGAAGATGTCGGCTTTTCCGAGCGCCGTGTCACTCCCCTGGAAGGGGTAATCGCGACGAGTGAGCTACGAGAGCGCGGCGGGCAGAGCGGCGACGACGTCGCTCGCCACCAGCCCGGCCTGGCTCGGCACCGAGGCCGCAGCGAGGCCGTGCGCCGTGGCTGCGGCCGCCGCTGCGGTCGCCGGCTCGACGCCCTTGGCAAGGAACGCCGCGATCACGCCGGTGAGCACGTCGCCGCTGCCCGCGGTCGCGAGCGAGGGGGGCGCGAGGTCGGACACGATGGGCGCGGCTCCGGGCCCCTGCACGATCGTGTCCGCCCCCTTCAGCAGCACGACCGCCCCGTAGCGCTCGGCGCACCTCCTCGCCGTGTCGAGCCGGTGCTCGCCCACCTCCTGCGCGGTGATGCCCAGCAGCCGCGCGAGCTCGCCCGCGTGCGGCGTGAGCACCGTCGCGGCCCGCCGCTCGACCGGCTCGAGCCCGTAGAGGGCGTCGGCGTCGACGACGACGGGAAGCTCGAGGCGTTCGAGCAGCACCCGCACGAGAGCACGGGCCTCGTCGCTGCGTCCGAGCCCCGGCCCGATCGCGACCGCGTTCGCGCGTGCCGCCTCGGCCAGGATCTCGTCGGCCGCCGTGGCCCACGCGAACCCCCGCTTGACGGGCTCGAGCGCGAGCGCCTCGACGACCGGCAGCGACGCGGCGGGAACCGCGAGGGTCACGTAGCCCGCGTCGGCCCGCAGCGCGGCCGTGGCCGTCAGCACGGCCGCTCCCGTCATCCCCGGCGAGCCGCCGACGACGAGCACGACGCCCGCGGTGTACTTCGAGTCCTGCGCAGCCCGACGCGGGATCTGGCGCAACAGCGCGTCGGTGGTGCGGCGCGCACGCGTCTCGAGGTGCTCGAGGCCGATGTCGGCGACGATCACCCGGCCGGCGTGAAACCGGCCGGGCGCGACGACGAGCCCCACCTTGCGCCCGTGGAACGTGACCGTCAGCGTTGCCCGCACGGCGGCGCCCTCGACCTCGCCGGTCGACGCGTTCACGCCGGACGGAAGGTCGACGGAGACCACCGGTGCGCCTGCGTCGTTGATGCGTCGGATCAGGGCCGCCGCCTCGGGGCGCGGGGCACCGCGAAAGCCTGTGCCGAAGAGCGCGTCGACGACGACGTCGTATCCCTCCGGCTCGTCCGTCTCGGCTGCCTCCCGCCCCGCTTCACGCAGCATGTGCGCCGCCACCGCGCCGTCGCCGCCGTTCGCGCCGCCGCCGCAGACGACGGCGAAACGTCGGGCCCGCGGGAAGGCGCGCATCGCCTCCCTGGCGACGGCGGAGCCGGCTCGGTCCATCAGCTCCGGGACGGACGCGGGATAGCCGGGATAGCCCGCCTCCGCCTCGCGCATCTCGTCGGCGCTGTAGAGAGGCTCGTAGAGCCCGTGCGGCATCAGTCCTCCAGCGAGGCGACGCAGGTGGCGCCGGCCATCGTGTGGGAGTGCGTCAGCGAGACGTCCAGCTCGTGCATACGCACTTTCTCGGCCCAGCGCGCCGTCCGTCCGCTGAG
>DAIOGR010000053.1:0-10410 GCA_036745155.1 Gaiella sp. | reverse complement strand
CTAGCCGATCAGCCGCCTTTGGCGAGGCGCTTCTGGTACTGGCGCCAGACGACCCTGTCCATGAAGTAGCTGAAGGGGATGAAGACGGCGATCAACAGCGCCGTCTGCACGATCGCGGCCTGGATCGTCATCTTGCCGCCCCCGAGCAGCATCACGGTGGCGAGGAAGATCGGCGCGAAGATGGCGCCGCGCTTGAGCACCCTTGGCCACGACGGGGGCTGCACGGGCCGGCCGCCGCGACCACGCGGCTGCGCCTTCGCAGAGGGTTTCCCGGAACCTCGCCCCGACGCCTTCGCGGGCGGCTTGCGCGTCTTCGGCTGCTCCTCCTCGTCGACCTCGATTTCGTTGCCCTCATCGTCGACGTAGACGAGGTCGTAGTCGTGCCGGTGCTCCTTGGCGCGCCGGCGCCGCTGCTTCTGGGTGGCCATGGAGGGATTATGCCCGCCGCTCGAGGGCGACCGACCCGGCTTCGATCACCGTGTGCACGACGTCGCCGGCGAGGTGATAGGCGAGGTGGCGCCAGTCGGGCGCGTCGAGGAGCACGAGATCGGCGTCGTAGCCCGCCTCGATCCTTCCGATCCGGTCGGCGCGCCCGAGCACGTGGGCGGCGTTGACGGTGCACGCCGACAGCGCCTCTTCGGGGGCGAGCCTCATCTGCGTGCAGGCGAGCGAGCAGGCGAGCGGCAGGCTCTCCGAGAACGCGCTGCCCGGGTTGAAGTCCGTAGCCAGCGCCACGGCGGCGCCGGCGTCGACGAGCTCCCTGGCGGGGGGCAACGGACGGCCGAGGAAGAGGGCGCTCGTGGGAAGCAGCACCCCCGTCACGTCGCTGCCCGCAAGGGTGCGGATGCCGTCCGCGCCGGTTGCCTCCAGGTGGTCGACCGACCGGGCAGCGAGCTCGACTGCCAGCGGGATCGCTCCCGACTCGGTGAACTGGTCGCCGTGCAGGCGCAGGGCGAGCCCTGCGTCGCGGCAGGCGGTCAGGTAGCGGCGGGCCTGACGCGCATCGAAGGCGCCACGCTCGAGGAAGACGTCGGCCGCCTCGGCGATCGTGGCCGCGTCGGGGAGCACCTCGGCGAGCAGGAAGTCGAGGTACGCGTCGGCGTCCTGGAACTCCGGCGGCACAGCGTGCGCGCCCAGCCACGTGGGCACGCCTCCCGCCGTACGCACCGCGCGCAGCTGCGCCAGCTCCGTCTCCCGGTCGAGCCCGTACCCGGACTTCGCCTCGAACGTCGTCGTCCCGTGCGCCCGCATCCACCCGCGATGGGCGATCGTCGCCCCGACGAGCGCCTCGGGGCCTGCTGCCCGGGTCGCGCGGACCGTCGCCAGGATCCCGCCACCCGCGGCGTGGAGCTCCTCGTAGCTCGCTCCACCGGCACGGAGCGAGAACTCGTGCACGCGGTCCCCCGCGAAGCAGGCGTGCGTGTGGCAGTCCACGAGCCCCGGCACGGCGGCGAGGCCGCGCCCGTCGATCTCGGCGACGTCTCCCGCGAGGCGTGGCAGCTCGCGCATGCGACCCACGGCCTCGATGTGCGCGCCGTCGCAGAGCACGAACGCGTCGTCGATCACCTGCACCGCCCGCAGGTCGGCGCCACGGAGAGGTGCGGCGGCCCGCGCGGGAGTCGCGACCTGCGCCAAGTCGTGGACGAGCAAGCGGCTCATGGCGAGCAGAGCACCCGCGTCACGACGAGACGCTCGGTAGGTCGATCCCCCCGTCGCGCGCCGCCTCGAGCGCCTCGTCGTACCCGGCGTCGGCGTGCCGCATCACGCCCGTGCCCGGGTCGGCGGTGAGGACACGCTCGAGCCGCTCCCCCGCCGCGTCGGTGCCGTCCGCCAGGACGACCATGCCGGCGTGGATCGAGTTGCCGATGCCGACGCCGCCGCCGTGATGGACGGACACCCAGGTGGCGCCGGCGGCTGTGTTCAGCAGCGCATTGAGGATGGGCCAGTCGGCGATCGCATCGGAGCCGTCGCGCATCGCCTCGGTCTCACGATACGGTGAGGCGACCGAGCCGGAGTCGAGGTGGTCGCGGCCGATCACGACAGGGGCCGAGACACGTCTGGAGCGCACGAGCTCGTTGATCGCCAGCCCGGCTCTCGCACGATCGCCGTAGCCGATCCAGCAGATGCGAGCCGGCAGTCCCTGGAACGCGACCTTCTCGGGTGCCATCGCGAGCCAGCGCTGGAGCAGGGCGTCATCGGGGAACAACGCCTTCAGCTCCTCGTCGATGGCGGCGATGTCGGAGGGCTCGCCCGAGAGTGCCGCCCACCGGAACGGGCCGATGCCGCGACAGAACAGGGGCCGGATATAGGCCGGGACGAAGCCCGGGTATGAGAAGGCGTTCTCTAGCCCACCTGCACGGGCCTCACCTCGGAGGTTGTTGCCATAATCGAAAACGTAGCACCCCATCCGGACGAACTCGGTCATCGCACGCACGTGCGTCACGATCGACTGCGAGGCGAGCCGCAGGTACTCGCTGGGGTCGCGCGCGCGCAGGGCCCCAGCCTCCTCGAACGGCACCTCGGCCGGGATGTAGCCGGTGAGCGGGTCGTGGGCGGCCGTCTGGTCGGTGACGAGGTCGAACCGCTCTCCGCGGGCGACGAGCTCGGGGAAGACGTCCGCAGCGTTCGCCCGCACCGCCACCGAGAGCGGCCGGCCGGCCTCCGCGGCAGAGCGCACGAGCGCGAGCGCGTCGTCGAGCGTGCCGGCCTGCCGGTCGAGGTAGCCCTTCTCGAGACGCCGGTCGATCGAGCGCTGGTCGACCTCGACGCAGAGGATGGCGGCCCCTGCCATCGTCGCGGCGAGCGGCTGGGCGCCGCCCATGCCGCCGAGGCCGGCAGTGAGGATCGTGCGTCCCGACAGGTCGGGCGAGCCGAAGTGCTTCTCGCCCGCAGCGCAGAACGTCTGGTAGGTGCCCTGCAGGATGCCCTGGGTACCGATGTAGATCCACGAACCGGCGGTCATCTGGCCGAACATGGTCAGCCCTTCCGCCTCGAGCCGGCGGAACTCGTCCCAGGTAGCCCAGGCCGGCACCAGCAGCGAGTTCGCGATCAGCACGCGCGGGGCCCCCGGGTGCGTGCGGAAGACACCGACCGGCTTGCCGGACTGGACGAGCAGGGTCTCGTCGTCGCCCAGGCGCAGGAGCGTCCGCACGATCGCGCGCAGCGCCTCGTGCGAGCGTGCAGCCCGGCCCGTGCCCCCATAGACGACGAGCTGCTCGGGATGCTCCGCCACCTCGGGATCGAGGTTGTTGAGCAACATCCGCAGGGGCGCCTCGGTCTGCCACGAGCGCGCCTGCAAGGCCTGCCCGCGCGGCGCCCTGATCGCGGAGAGGTCGCCGCACAGTGCCTCGACGATCGCGTCCGTCTCGCTCATTCCCCACCCTCCTGTACCTGCGACCCGGACGCGTCCCGCGCTGCTCGAGCCGCCTGCTCGCGGATCCGCTCGCGGAACCTCCACCAGCTCCACGCGGTCGCGACGACGAAGAAGGCCACGGCGACGGCGGCTGCACGGGGCACGTCGGCGCCGGTCAGCGCGGCCGCGGCCACGAGCACGCTCGCCATCACGCCGTAGACGACGGCCGTGTCGCGGTAGGGGTGCTTCGGGATGGGTGGAGGCGTGCGGTTGCCCGCACGGCGGATCAACGGCATCAGGCGAGCACTCCGATCTCGGCCTCGACCGCGGCGAGCAGTCGTCCGTCGCGAACCGCCTCGGCCACCCGCTCGATGTCGGAGGACAGCGAGCGGTCCTCGCGCAGGCGCTCGGAGAGCGTCCTCACGAAGGCACGTGCCGCCGCCACGCCTCGACCAGGTTCGAGCGGGGCCAGGAACTCGACCGCCTGGGCGCCCGCGAGCAGCTCGATCGCCAGCGACCGCTCCGCGTTCGCGAGCACCTGCAGCGCCTTCAGGCCGGATGCGTTGCCCATCGAGACATGATCCTCCTGGCCGGCGCTCGTCGGGATCGAGTCGACGCTCGCCGGGTGAGCGAGCACCTTGTTCTCGGACACGAGCGCAGCGGACACGTACTGCAGGATCATGAAGCCGGAGTTGATGCCGCCCTCTCGCGTGAGGAAGGGAGGCAGGCCGTCGGAGAGCGACGGGTTCACCATCCGCTCGAGACGACGCTCGGAGATGCTCGCGAGCTCGGCGACGGCGATCGCGAGGCAATCGAGGGCGAAGGCGACAGGCTGTCCGTGGAAGTTCCCGTTCGACACGATCTCGCCCTGCTCGAGCAGCACCAGCGGATTGTCGGTGGCGGCGTTGATCTCGATCGCGACCGTCCTGTCGATGTACTCCAGCAGGTCCCGGCTCGCTCCGTGCACCTGCGGTGCGCAGCGCAGGGAATAGGCGTCCTGCACCTTGTCGCACCAGCGGTGCGACTCGAGAATGGCGGAGCCCTCGAGGAGCAGCCGGACGTTGGCGGCAGAGTCCACCTGGCCCTGATGAGGGCGCGCGGCATGGATGGCCGGCATGAAGCTCGTGAGCGAGCCCTGCAGTGCCTCGAGCGACATCGCGCACGCGATGTCGGCAACCCGGGCGAGCCGACCGGCGCGGACGCTGCCGAGCGAGGCCATGGCCGCCATGAACTGGGTGCCGTTGATCAGAGACAACCCCTCCTTCGCCGCCAGCTGCACGGGAGCCAGGCCTGCATGGGCAAGCGCGTCCGCGCCGGGCAGGCGCTCTCCCTCCACCCAGGCCTCGCCCTCCCCGACGAGCGGGAGCGCGAGGTGCGCGAGCGGGGCGAGGTCGCCGCTCGCACCCACGGAGCCGCGAGAGGGGACGTAGGGGACGACCCCGGCCGCCAGGATCGCCAGCAGGAGCTCGACGGTCTCGAGCCGGGCGCCCGAGTACCCCTTGGCGAGCGCGTTCGCGCGGAGCAGCATCGCCGCCCGCACGACCTCGTCCGGGTACGGTTCCCCCACGCCGCAGGCATGGCTGCGCAGGAGGCGCAGCTGCAGCTCGCCGGACTGCTCATCCGGGATCGACTCCGAGACGAACCGGCCGAACCCGGTGTTGACGCCGTAGGTGTGCTCACCGCGCAACGACTCCAGCAGTGCGCGTGACGCACCGATCTTCGACCGGGCGCTGTCCGCCAGAGCTGCGGTGCGCCCGTCGACCGCCACCGCCCAGACGTCGTCCACGTCCAGGTCGTCACCGGTCAGGAGCAGCGGAGCAGGCACCGGGGCGAGTCTACGCCGGTATGACGACCAGGTCTCCCGTCCGCCCGATCCGCCCCGCGATTGGGTCGCACCCTACCCCGCCCCGCACGCCCTTCACCGAGCTGCCGCGCGACCGCAGGCGGGTCAGTGGACGGCGCCGAGGCTCCGCTCGAGGATCCGGTCGTCGGGGAGCGAGGCCAGCGCGAGCTTCTCCGGCGCTGCGACCTCGCACTCGGGCAGCAGCCCGACGAGCTCGCCGCACCCGACGACCGCGTCACGGCGTGCCGCCTCTTCCCGTACGCGTGCCACGACGTCGGCGAGCGAGGCCTGTTCCACGTCGACGATGTTGAGCGACACCTGGATGCGGCCGCTGCGGGGCAGCTGCAGGCCGAGGGCCTGCACACCCTGCATGCCTCCGCTCGAGCCGCGCACGGCGGCCGCGATGGCGCGAGCATCCTCCAGGTCGCCGCTCTCCAGGTCCAGGTTGAAGGCGACGAGCAGTGGCCGGGCGCCGAGCAGCACCGCCCCTGCAGTGGGGTGCAGTCGCAGCGGGCCGAAGTCGGGCCGGATCTCGCCCGAGTCGACGCGCCGCTGCAGCTCCTCCGGGCCGCCACGGCGGAAGAACGCGGGCCGCCTGCCGCCACCGCTCTCCGCGTAGAGGAAGACGGGGATGCCGAGCTCCTCCCCGACGCGCTCGCCCACAACCAGGGCGGTCGCGAGCGCGAGCGGCATGTCACCGGGCAGAAGCGGCACCACGGGGACGACGTCGGCGGCACCGACCCGCGGGTGGATGCCGTCGTGCGCGCGCAGATCGATCAGCTCCGCGGCGCGGGCGATCCCGGCGACGAGCGAGCCGGCCAGCGCGGCAGCGTCGGCCACGAGCGTGAAGACCGAGCGGTGGTGATCGGCGTCGGAGTGGACGTCGAGCACGCGGGCGCCGCAGGCGAACGCCTCGCCGATCGCGGCGATCACGGCGTGGTCGCGACCCTCCGACACGTTCGGCACCGACTCGAGCATCGTCACGGCCCTACTCTACGAGGGCGCCGTGCGCCGCCACCGCTCCATCGCCTCGCTGCATCGCGACCTGGCCGCTTGCCGGCTGTGTGTCGAGGCCGGCTTCCCGCTCGAGTCGCTGCCCGTCGTGCAGGGGACGGCCGGCAGACGGGCGTACCTCTTCGGGCAGGCACCGGGCATCGTCGAGGGTGCCGAAGGGCGGCCCTGGCGCGGACGGGCGGGACAGACGCTGCGACGCTGGCTCCGGCTCGACGAGGAGGCCTTCTACGCCACCTTCTACTGCGCGTCCGTGACCCGCTGCTACCCGGGCCGCCCCGCGTCGGGCCGGGGCGACCGGACGCCCACGACGACGGAGCAGGCCCTCTGCCGGCGCTGGCACGAGGAGGAGCTGCGCCTGCTGCGGCCGCCACTCGTCGTCACCGTCGGCCTGCTCGCCGCCCGCAGCGTCGTCGGAGCCGCGTCGCTGACGGAGTGCATCGGCAAGAGCTACCTGCAGGGCGATGCCATCGTGATCCCGCTCCCCCATCCCTCCGGCGCCAGCGGCTGGCTCAACGACGCGGCCAACCGTCACCGCCTGGGGAAGGCGCTTGCCCACGTCCGGCGCGAGCTCGCACGCCTCGCGGAGCGATGACGAGCCGGCGGAGCGGCCCGCCGGCGCCGCTTGTGCGAAGATCGCCCCCATGACGGTCGGCAGCGTGCTCGGCGAGGCCTGGAACCTCTACACACGGTTCTTCGCCCGCTTCTTCGTGCTCTCGGCGGTCGTCTTCCTGATCACGAACCTGGCGAGCGCCGTTCTCTTCGAGGCGATCGGCACCGAGACGACCGCTGCCGCCGGGCTCGTCGGCCTCGCCGCCACCGCCGTGATCGTGGTCGGCACGTACTGGTTGCAGGGCGCGCTCGTGTTCGCGGTCCAGGACGTGCGTGACGGCAGCTTCGACGCGTCGAACGACGAGATCCTGCACAAGGTGAAGCCGTTCCTCGGCACGCTCGTGGTGGCAGGGCTGCTCGGCGGGCTGGGGATCGCGCTCGGGCTCGTGCTGCTGATCGTCCCCGGGCTCGTCCTGCTCACCTGGTGGGCGCTGATCTCCCCGGTGGTCGTGCTGGAGCGGAAGGGCGTCGGCGAGGCGTTCGGCCGCTCGCGCGAGCTCGTGCGCGGGAACGGCTGGACCGTGTTCGGGGTGATGGTGATCACGACGCTACTGTCAGCCATCGGGGCCACCGTTCTCTCGGCGCTGCTCGGCTTCCTGCCGGCGTTTCTGGAGCAGTGGCTCGGGGGCACGATCGCGGGCGCGGTCGTGGCTCCGTTCACGGCGATCGCGGTCACCCTGATGTACTTCCAGCTCGCGGCCACGGGCGCGGCAGAGGCACCGGCGACGTGACCCTCGACCCGGAGACCGAGCACCGCATCGACGAGCCCGTCTCGCCGGAGGCCGTCCGCGAGACGCGCCTCACGCCGGCCGAGGCCGTCGAGGGCATGCGCATCCGGCTGCCCGTGCGGGGCAACCGGAAGCTGCGCAAGCTGATCGAGCGGGCCCACGAGGACCGGCAGCTGAAGGCGTGGTGGCACGTGTCCAACGTCAACGCCGTCGTGCGCCTGGAGATCAACGACCACTCCTGGGTGCACATCCAGCTCGTCGCCAACATCGCCCTCAAGCTCCTGCGCGAGCTGACGAAGCACGGCGTCGAGCCGTCGGTCGTGCGCGACTACGGGATGACGAACGACGACGCCGAGATCGTGGTCGTGCTCGCCGCGCTCATGCACTGCGTGGGGATGTCCGTGCACCGCCGCGGGCACGAGGATTTCAGCCTCTTCCTCTCCGAGCCGAAGATGCGCGAGCTGCTCGACGGCATCTACGAGGAGCCCGATCGCACCGTCGTCATCTCCGAGGTGCTGCAGGCGATCACGAGCCATCGGGCGGACGGCGAGCCCCTGGCGCTCGAGGCGGGCATTCTCCGCGTCGCCGACGCGCTCGACATGGCGAAGGGGCGCTCCCGCATCCCGTTCGAGCGGGGCTCCGTGTCGATGCACTCCCTCTCCGCTGCCGCGATCGACGAGGTGCGTATCGAGGACGGGGACGAGAAGCCCGTCAAGATCGAGATCCTGATGAACAACTCGTCCGGCCTCTTCCAGGTGGACGGTCTGCTGAAGGCGAAGCTGCGCGGCTCCGGCCTGGAGCCGTACGTCGAGGTGATCGCACACATCGACACCGAGAGCGAGAAGCGGCTCGTACCGGTCTTCCGGCTCGACACCTGAGCCACGCGAACGGCAGGAACCGGCAGCCGGGGTTGCTACCATCCGGCCCGAGCCCTGCGGGATAGTCTAATGGTAGGACGCCGGATTCTGGCTCCGGAAGTTGGGGTTCGAGTCCCTGTCCCGCAGCCTGGAAGCCCCCGCAAGGGGGCTTTTCCTGTTTGACGACGAGAAAACGCTCGTGACAGCGTTTTCGAGCATTTTGTAAGGATCTACCCGAACGCTTGTGCGCCTTCGGCTACGGTTCGGTGAACGCGAGACACGAGCGGCCCCCGCTCTCAGGTGGGGTCGTGGTCCTGTCCCCGAGCTGGAGGTCAGATCCTGAAAGCCCTGCTGACGGGCCTGTGCGCCCTGATCCTGCTGGTCGTTCCCGCCGCCGCCCACGGGCAGTCGCAGACCGACCTCGGTGCGCAGCTGTCGCACCACCTGAAGACGATGAAGCGCAGCACCCAGGTGATCCGCTTCTTCGACAACCACCGCTGGCTGCTGACCGATCCGCGGTTCGCGGAAGAGGCCAGGCGGCAGCTGTCGCTCCACCGCACGAGCCTCGCCCGAGCACAGGCCAGGGTTGCAGCGACGAAGGCCGAGCTCCGTGAGCGCTCGCGCACCCGCCGGCTGGCGGCACTCCGCTCCGCCTCCCCACGCCAGGCGATCTGCACCGTGTTCGGCACGTATTGCGGGCAGGCGCTCCAGGTCGCTCGTTGCGAGTCGGGCCTGACGACGACCGCGCAGAACGGCCAGTACCTGGGGTTGTTCCAGATGGGCTCGAGCGAGCGGCGCCTGTTCGGGCACGGCGAGACGGCGATCGAGCAGGTGCGGGCCGCGCACCGGTACTTCGTCGTGTCCGGCCGGGACTGGAGCCCGTGGTCCTGCAAGCCCTGGAGCTGAGCCGGCACCCGCGGGCACCCCGGCGCTGAGAGGTTTCGTACGCAAACTGCGGGGACCCGGCACGACGTCCGGGTTCCCGCGGTATCCCCTGCTGTGCTACGCATCCTCTCATGGCGTTGCTCCGGCGGAAGCGTGAACGTCTGCGGCCACTCGACGAGGCGGCCGCGTACGCCCGCTGCCACGGCGAGCGCGACGAGACCGTGCGGGTCGTGCACCTGCCGCCGCGCCGCGTGCACTACGACCTGCTGGCGACCGGCGAGGAGATCCGCCGCAGCCTCGAGGCCCGCATCGACGGACGGGACCTCGAGCCGTAGGTGCCGGGTGGGCCCGGCCCGCGTCGGCAACGGGCAGCAGGTTCACCGGCAAGCCGATGGCGGACGCCGCGTCAGGCGCGCGGCAGCGCGTCCACGCGGGCGATCCAGTCGGCGAGGCGCTCGTGGCCTCCGACCGCGAGGTGGTCGCGCAGGACCCGATGGAAGAGGTCGGGGTCGCCCTCTTGCCACAGGGTGGCGTACTTGAGGAACGGGAAGGCGGTCACGTCGGCGATGCCGAAGCGGTCGCCGAGCAGGTAGTCGCGACCGTCGAGGAGCGCCTCGAAGAGCGGTAGCGAGCCGGTCAGCTGCGCCCCCCACTCGGCGATCGCCACCCGGTCCGGGGTCTCGCGCCCGAGCTCGTCGGCGATCTGGTTCGGCGGCCGCTTCCAGAGGCCGTTGAACCAGGCCACGAAGATCTCCGCCTCGGCGTTCCCGGCGGGGTCGGACGGGTAGAGCCGCGGCTCGGGGAAGCGGCGCTCGAGGTGGCGCAGGATCGCGGGCGAGTCGGCGATCACGTCGCCACCGTCGACGAGCACGGGCACGAGCGGCTGCCCGCTCACCGCCTCGACGGCGCTGCGGTCGTCGGCCGGCACGTCGACCCACTCGACGTCGACGCCCTTGTGGGCGAGCGCCAGCGCGATCCGCTCGCAGTTCGTCGAGAAGGGGATGCGGTAGACCTGCATCGGCCGCATCATCGCCGAACCATGATCTCGGCGAGCGGCTTCTTCCCGAGGTCGGGAACGGTCGCGCCGGCGGCGGGATAGCCGACCGGGACGACGACGTAGGC
>DAIOGR010000052.1:0-10436 GCA_036745155.1 Gaiella sp. | reverse complement strand
TCGCCCTCGGTCCACCAGCGCCCGAGCAGCGGCTCGAGGCCCGCCGGCGGCCCGGCGTCCGGCACCCACGCCGCCGGGACACGCGGGAGCGCGTCGAGCGCCGCCTCGGCGAGACCGAGCGCCAGCGTCTTCGTGTCCACCTGGGCGCCCGAGTTCGTGAGCACGACCGCGCCCGTCCGCTCGGCCCGCTGCACGACGAGGCTCGCGAGAAAGCCGGGCATCGCGCCCTCGTGGCCGGCGAAGACCCGGTCGCCGCGGCGGAACAGCTCCAGGCCGAGCCCCCAACCCACCGTCCAGCGCTCCTCGTCGACCATCGCGTGCACCCTCGCCATCTCCTCCAGGCGCTCTCGCCCGAGCACTGCGTCGTCGCCCTCCGCGAGGAACGACCCCCAGCGCGCGAGATCGCCGCTCGTCGACCACAGCCAGCCGGCGGCGCCGGTCAGCTCGGTCACGTCGGGATCGGGCTCCACGCGGACGCCGTCCGAGTACGGCTCCACGAAGTACGGGGTGGCACGGGGGCCTTCGGGCCGCAGGCGAGTGCGACCGAGCCCCAGGGGATCGAGCACACGGTCCCGTAGCACCTCCGCGTAGGTCGAGCCGCCCGCCCGCGCCACGATCTCACCGAGGACGGCGAAGACGAGGTTCGAGTAGTGCCACAACCTGCCCGGCGGCAGCACGAGCTCCGCGTCCGCGAGACCGGCGAGCAGCTCTGCGCGGGTAGGAGGCTGCATCGACTCCCAGTCGGCGCCGGGCGTCTCGCGCTGCACGCCGGACAGGTGCGTGAGTGCCATTCGCACCGTCGGACCCGGGGGCGTCTCGGACAGGTACGCGTGGAGAGGCGCGTCGAGCTCGACCTCGCCGGCGTCGACGAGCTGCATGATCGCGACGGCCGTGAACGTCTTCGTGATCGATCCGATCCGGTAGGCGTGCTCGGTGGTGGCAGGCTCGCCCGACCGGACCTCGGCGAGGCCGAGCGCCCGCTCCCAGATGACTTCGGCGTCCCGAAACACACAGGCGCTGATCGACGGGACGCGCCGACGCGCCTGCTCGGTTGCGAGCAGCGCGTCGAGCCGGCCCGCGAGAGCGTCGGAGGCGCGTGTCATGGCGGGAGCATTCTGCACGTCCAGACTGATAGCGTCGCCCCGTGCGCGCCACCATCGCCCTGCTCGCGATCGGCCTCGGCGCGGTCGCCCTGGCCGGCTTCGGCGGCACTGTGGCGGGACTCGACAACGTGCGCGTCTGCGGGACCTCCGGATTCGACCGCGGCGACAGCGCCTGCCGGGCGGATCAGCGCTCCGGGATCCGCTCGGGCACGATCTACTGCTCGGCGCGCACCTCCGACCACGCCGGCGACACCTTCACCGGCCGCCTGAGCTACCGCGGTGCCGCCTTCCCGCTGCAGAAGGGCCGGATCTCCCGCGACGGCAACATCTACACGTATCTGACGATCGGCGGCGCGCCCTTCCCCGGCGGGGCGTGGCGGTGCGACGTGACGGCGGGATCGGAGAGCTCCTCGGTGTCGTTCACGACGAGCGGGCCGAGCGGCCCCGTGACCGGCCTGGCCGCCTGCCTCACGAAGAACACCGTCCTGGCGGGGCCCGTACGCGCGTGCCGCAGCGACGCTGCGACGACGCTCCCTGCAACCGACGCGCTCACCTGCAGCGCCGTCTACAGCCTCGCCAAGGGCAAGCAGGCACGGGCGGACGTCCTCTTCGGCGGCAAGCCGACCGGCCTGACGCTGACCCGCAAGGTGCCGCTGGCTGTCTCGGTGTTCGGCGTGCAGGTCTCGAAGCCCGGCGGGCTCCCTGCCGGGAGCTACGCCTGCGTCTTCTCGCTCGACGGCAAGAAGACCGCGACGAAGACCTTCCGCGTCGCGGGCTGACGGCCGCTCTACTGCAGGGCGCCCGGGACGACCGCCGCCGCCCGCTCCACGTCGTCGTCGTCGACATCGAGGTGCGTGACCGCCCTGATGATCGAGTCGTGGATCGTCGCCGACAGGCCGACGCCGGCGGCGCGCAGGCGGTCGAGCGCCTCCTGCCGCGAGAGCCCGAGCGGGGCGACGTCGATCTGCACGAAGTTCGTCTGCACGCGCTCGAGGTCGACGGAAAGGCCGGCCCCGTGCCACGCCTCGGCCAGGTGCCGCGCGCGCCTGTGATCGTCGGCGAGCCGCTCGACGTGGTGATCGAGCGCGTAGAGCCCGGCCGCCGCCACGACGCCGGCCTGGCGCATCGCTCCGCCGAACAGGTGCTTCTCGCGCCACGCGCGCTCCAGCAGCCCGGCAGGCCCGGCCAGGATCGCCCCGAGCGGACAGCCGAGCCCCTTGGAGAGGCAGAGCGTGACGGTGTCGCAGCGCCGGGCGATCTCTGCCGGAGAGACGCCCTGCGCGACCGCTGCGTTGATCAGGCGGGCACCGTCCAGGTGGACGCCCAACCCGTGCTCGTGGGCAACCTGCACGATCGCGTCCAGGTCGGCGAGCGGCCACACGGTGCCGCCGGCACTGTTGTGCGTGTTCTCCAGCGAGAGCACGGCCGGGCGCTGGTCGACGTCGTACGCGCTCCGCCGCACGACCGCCGCGAGCTGCTCCGGCGTGACACGGCCGTGCTCGCCGGCGATGCCGACGGAGATCACTCCTGCGTGCACGGCAGGGCCGCCGAACTCGTAGATCAACACGTGTGACAGCTCCTCGGCGACGAGCACGTCGCCGGGCCGCGCATGCAGCTTGAGAGCGATCTGATTCGCCATCGTCGCCGTCGGCAGGAAGAGCGCCCACTCCTGCCCGAGCAGGGACGCCGCCCGCTCCTGCAGCGCGTTGACGGACGGGTCCTCCCGCATCTGCTCGTCCCCCACCTCGGCGGCGGCGATCGCCTGCCGCATCCCGGCGGTCGGGCGGGTGACGGTGTCGGAGCGGAGATCGATCACGGCCGCCGCATTGTGCACGCCGCCGTGAGAGCGATGGTACGGTCGCAACGTGATCGTCGTCGGTGTCGACAGCTCCGCCGCGTCGAAGGAGGCGCTGCAACTCGCGCTCCACGAGGCGAGCATGCGCGGCACCCGCGTTCGTGCCGTCCACGCGTGGATGGCCAGCGTCCCCGTCACGATGACCGGTCCGGGCTTCATCGCGCCGGTCGACCGCGAGCCGATCCGCCAGGAGGCGGAGGAGTTGCTCCACAGCGTCGTCGACGCCGTAGCCGGGGAGCGCGCGGCCGCCGTCGAGTGCGTCCTCGCCGAGGCGCCCGCAGGGCACGCGATCCTCGACAACGCGCGAGACGCCGAGCTGATCGTCGTCGGCCAGCGTGGCCTCGGGGCCGTTGGCGCCGTCGTACTGGGATCGGTCAGCCATCACGTGCTCCACCATGCGCACTGCCCGGTGCTCGTCGTGCCTGCGCCGCACGACTGACCGGCGCCGGCTGGGAGCTCACGGTGCGATGAGCACCCACCGCTGAATCACTCGATCGGGGAGATCGCATACCCCGTGCGGGGGCGGCCGGTTTCCGCCAGAAGCCGACGATGTGCGAGCGGGTGAAAGTCCTCCCGTCTGCGGCATCTGAAGGAGAAGGAACAATGCTTCATTGGCGTCCTGCTCTCACGTTCGGGGTTCTCGTCGTGCTGCTGGCGATCGCGGCGGTCGGCGGCGGGTTCCACTGGTCGTGCTTCTCGGTGAGCGCGTTCTAGCGTCGTGACTCCGGGAGAGGCAGTCCCCCCGGCGAGCGACCACCGGCCTCAGGGCCTCGCGCTCATCGTCTCCCCGGTCTCCGTCGTGGGCGCCGCGGCCGTGGTCGCGGCGCTCGCGACGCTCTCCCAGACCTCGTTCGGGTGGGAGGTACTGGTAGGCGTCCTGGTGCTGCTGCTCGCGGCGACGGTCGCCGAGGCGTTCCCGGTGCCGGTCGAGGGCGTGTCGGCGGGCGGCGTCTCGCTGGCTGCCTCGTTCATCGTGGGCACCGCTCTCGTCCACGGGTGGCAGGCCGCCACCCTGGTCGGGTTCCTCTGCCGGTTGGCGATCGAGCTTCGCGGCCGGAGGCCCTTCGTCCGGGTCGCGTACAACAGCTCGGTCTACGCGCTGGCGGCGGCCGCGGCAGGAGGGTTGATCACGGTGACCGGCAACGGCGCCACGGTCGGCTCGCTGCTCGCCGGCGTCACGGGCGGCTCGTTCGCGTTCTACGTCGTCAACGTGACCCTGGTGGCGCTCGTCGTGGCGCGGGCCAGCGGCCAGAGATTCGAGCTCGTCTTTCTCACATCCGTCCGCTGGACCGCGGCCCCGTTCGCGATCATGGCGTCCGTCTCCCTCACGCTCGCGGTGCTGTGGGACCGCTCGCCGTTCCTCTCCGCCGCGCTGCTCGGCCCCATCATCGCCGTCGCGCTCTACCAGCGCTCGAGTCACGGCGAGCTCGAGGCGCTTCGACTGGCAAAGACCGATCCCCTCACCGGGCTCGGCAACCACCGCGCCTTCCAGGAGACCCTGATCGAGCGCATCGCGGCTGCCGCGGAGACCGGAGACCAGCTGACGCTCGTCCTCGCCGACGTCGATCGCTTCAAGGAGGTCAACGACCGCTTCGGTCACCAGGTCGGCGACGCGGTGCTCGCCCGTGTCGCCGGTCATCTCGGCGCCCACGGCGATTCCTACCGCCTCGGCGGCGACGAGTTCGCACTCCTGCTCCCCGCCGGTGACGATGTGGGCGCCGCGGCTGCCCGCGCCATCGTCGGAAGCGTGCGCGCCGGACAGGCCGAGGGCTCGACAGGGGTGACGGCCTCGCTCGGTCATGCAACCTTCCCGGCAGACGGCGCCACCGCGGATGCCCTCTTCGCCGCTGCGGACTCGGCCCTCTACCACGCGAAGAACGCCGGCCGCGACCAGGCGCACCGCTACCAGCCGAACCTCTTCGACCTCGCCAGCGTGCGGAGGCGCGCGTCGGACGCCGCGCAGCTGAGCGCGGCACGGGCGCTCGCGGACGCGATGGAGATCGCGGACCGGCTTCGCGACACGCCGGAGTCGGAGATCCACGAGACCCACTCGCGTCGGGTCGCCGAGCTGTCGGGCCGGCTCGCTTCCCGGCTCGGGCTCTCGAGCGACGTGGTCGCTCTCGTGCGCCTTGCCGGGCAGGTGCACGACATCGGCAAGCTGTCGGTGCCGGTCGAGATCCTGACGAAGACCGACACGCTCGGGGAGCAGGACTGGCGCGCACTGCGCGAGCACCCCGAGACCGGGCGCAGGATGCTGGACTCGCTCGGCGTCGGCGTCGTCGCCGAATGGGTGCTCCACCATCACGAGCGCTGGGACGGCGCCGGCTACCCGCACGGCCTCGCGGGAGAGGAGATCCCGCTGCCGTCGCGCATCATCTTCGTCGCAGACGCATTCGACGCGATGACCAGTCGCCGGCCGTACCGGGAGGCTCTCTCGCACGACGTGGCGCTCGCCGAGCTGACGTGCTGCTCCGGGTCGCAGTTCGACCCGCTCGTCGTCGACGCCCTGGTGGCCGAGCTCACCGTGGCAGCGGCACCGCGCACGCTCGTCGCGCTCGCCTGACACGTCGCGCGGAGCGGACGCAGCTACCCTCAACGGGTGGACATCGCACTGCTCGAGAGCACGCTCACGGCCCACGGTGAGCCGGCCTATCGCGCGCGCCAGGTCTGGGGCTGGACGGCCGCCGGCGCCGCCGGCTACGACGCCATGACGAATGTCCCCGTGCGGCTGCGTGAGGCGCTCACCGCCGAGGTGCCGTACTCGACCCTGACGGTCGAGGACGAGCTGCACGCGAAGGACGGCACCGTCAAGACGCTCTTCCGCACCCAGGACGGACATCCCGTCGAGGCAGTGCTGATGCGCTACCGGGACGGGCGCCGCTCGATCTGCGTCTCTGCACAGTCGGGCTGCCCGCTCACCTGCACGTTCTGCGCGACGGGGACGATGCAGTTCGGGAGGAACCTGACCCCCTCCGAGATCCTCGACCAGGCGCTGCACTTCCGCCGCGGTGAGGCGCTCGACCACTGCGTCTTCATGGGGATGGGCGAGCCCATGCTCAACCTCGACAACGTGATCGCCGCTGCCAGGCGCCTGCCGGACATCGGCATCACGCACCGCCGCACCACGATCTCCACCGTCGGGTGGATGCCGGGCCTCACGCGGTTCGTGGACGAGGTCGAACAACCGATCAGGCTGGCGGTGTCCGTCCATGCCGCCGATCCGGCGCTGCGCTCCCGGCTGATGCCGGTGAACGACCGCTATCCCCTCGAGGACGTCCTCGGCGAGTGCCGCCGCTACGTCACGCTGAGGGGACGCAGGGTCTACGTCGAGTACGTGATGCTCGCCGGCGTCAACGACAGCCCCGCACAGGCGCGCGAGCTCGCCGCCGTGCTCGGACGCGAGGCGTTCAAGGTGAATCTGATCCCCTACAACCCGACGGGGATGTTCGACGGCTCCTCTCGCGACACGATTGCGGCGTTCAAGCAGGTGCTCGACCGAGCGCGCATCCCCAACACCGTGCGACTGACCCGCGGGCGGGACATCGCCGCTGCGTGCGGGCAGCTGGCCGCCGTCCGGTAAACCCTACGCGCTGTCGGCCTGGGGCTCGGCCGGTACCCGCGGCTCGAGCGGGCTCGGGGTCGTCCGCAGCGCCTTCGCCGCCCAACCGGGCAGCCACCAGTTCCAGCGTCCGAGCAGGTGCATCGAGGACGGCACGAGCAGCAGCCGGATCAGGGTCGCGTCGATGATCACGCCGGCGGCGAGCCCGATCCCGAACAGCTTGATGTCGAGCCCCGGGCCGGTGGAGAGCGCGAAGAAGGCGAACATCAGCACGCCCGCGCCGCTCGTGACGAGCTTGCCGGTGCGGGCGAGGCCGAGCGAGATCGCCTCACTCGTGTCGCGCGTCTCGTCGTAGGACTCGCGGATGCGGGTGATCATGAACACCTCGTAGTCCATCGAGATCCCGTACAGGAACGCGAAGATCATCAGCGGGATCCAGGAGATCACGACCCCGGTCGCCTGCACGCCCCAGATCGCCTCGCTGCCGTGGCCCTGCTGGAAGATGAACACGACCACGCCGTACGCACAGCCGAGCGAGATGAGGTTGAGGATCACCGCCTTCAGCGGCAGCACGATCGACCTGAACGCACGGGTCAAGAGCACGAACGTGAGCACGATCACGAACAGCAGCACCCAGCCGAAGTTCCCGTAGACGGCGTGCACGAAGTCGCGCTCCTCCGGGGCCGAGCCCCCGAGCGTCACCGCCACACCGGGGCCCGCCGCCGCCTCTGCGGCCGGCAGCACGCGCTCCTGCAGGTTGGAGATGACCTTGCGGCTGTCCTTCGATGATCCATCGGTCGACGAGAAGGCCTCCAGCAGCGCGGCATCCCCTCGGCGCCAGGCCGCTCCCGACGGCTCCGTCACGCCTTCGATCCCGTCGGCGGCGCGGACGGCGGCAGCGATGGCGGCGAGCTTCTGCGGGTCGCTCGTGCCCTCGACGAGCACCGCGAACGGCTTGTAGACCCCGTCCGTGATCCCCGCGTCGGCCAGCGCCTGGCGGCCCGCGGCCGCATCCGCCGCTGCGGGCTGCCTCGCGACCTCCGCATCGCTCGGGTTCATCTGCGAGGCGGGGATCAGGAGCGCGACGACGACCGCCATCCCGATCAGGAAGATCGGCAGGGGGCGCCGCGAGACGAGACGACCCCAGCGCATCCAGAAGCCGGCCTCGACGTCGTCGGGCGTGAGGAGCCGCTTCGGCATCACGCGCCACCGGTTGATCTTCGGGCCGAGGAGGCGCAGGAGCGCCGGCGTGAGGGTGATCGAGGCGAGCACGCACACGAGCGGGATCAGCATCCCGCCGAGCCCGATCGAGCGGATGAACGGCAGCGGCAGGATCAGCATGCTGACGAGGCCGATCGCGACGGTCGTGCCGGAGACGATCACCGACCGCCCCGCGTGCTGCATGGTCTCGACGATCGCGTCGTCGACACTCAGGCCGTTGGCGATCTCTTCGCGGAAGCGGAAGATCATCAGCAGCGTGTAGTCGATCGCGATCCCGAGCCCGACGAGCGCGACGAGGAACTGGACGACGATCGAGACGTCCGTGACGTACGTCAGTCCGTAGACGCAGAGGAACGTCGTCAGGATCGACGAGACCGCCACGAGCAGGGGCATCAGCACCGCAGGCAGGGTGCCGAACACGAACAGGAGGATCAGCAGCGCCCCGATGCCGCCGATGAGGACTTCGATGAGGATGCTCGGCCCACCGGTCTCGCCCTGCGACTGGAAGATCGCGTCGACGCCGGTCACGTGAGTCGTCACCCCTGCTGGGGCGTTCGCGGCGAGCGCCCGGCGCGTCTCCTCGATCGGCAGGACGGACTCGAAGGTCGACTCACCCGTGGGGTAGATCTGCGCGAACATGGTCTTGCGGTCGGCCGAGACGAAGGCCTCGTCCTTCGTCGCGAACCACGAGCTGACCCGCGACCCCTTGTTCTCGGCGGCGCCGGCTGCGATCGCCGCCTCGATGCCGCCCTGCGCGCGGATGTCGCCGCTCTGGACGTGGAAGACGGCAACGAGCGGGTACTGCCGACCCGTCCCGAACGTCTTCAGCGTGCGCTGGTTGGCCTCGTAGGCGCTATAGCCCGGGATCGAGAACTGCTCGAACCAGCGGTCGGCGAGCTTCCCCGCGGCCATCGCCCCGGCGACGGTGAGCAGCAGCCAGAGGACGACGACGAGCCAGCGGCCACGGATCGTGATGCGTGCGAGGGACTCCACGAGGTCTGGACATTACCTGGCTCCGCGCAGTGGCCGTCGCAGCAGCGAGCCTTAGCCGCCGGCGACGGTGGCGTGCCGGCGCACGATCTGCCAGTGCCCGTCGCGCCGCACCCAGATGTCCGTCACGTGCATCCCGTGTGAGAGGTCGCGCCCGTCGAGGCGCCCGACCTGCCGGTAACGGGAGACGACCACGGCGGTGTCGCCGTAGACCTCCGGGTCGATCTCCTCGTAGGCCCAGTCGTCGATCTCGTACGGCCCCGACGCGGCTGCGAGAAAGGCCTGGCGATCGAGCTCGCCGGCTGCGCCGCTGAGGGTGAACTCCGCCGCGAGCAGCTGCTCCAGCCGCTCCCGGTCGTGGTCGCGCACGGCGCCTACGAGCTCGTTGGACAGCTGGATCAGCTCCCGGAAGACGGGCACCCCTACGCCCCTGCCTCGACGAGCGGGCGGTCGCCGAACGCGTACTTGACGACGGGCTCCTTCGCCGCCTTCACCTCGTCCAGGCGACGCACCGGCCGCTCGTGGGGCGCTTCCTTGAGGAACGCCGGGTCCTCGGCCGCCTCGGCGGCGATCCGCGTCATCACGTCGACGAAGTGGTCGAGCCGCTCCTTCGACTCGGTCTCGGTCGGCTCGATCATCAAGGCCTCCGGCACGACGAGCGGGAAGTAGATCGTGGGCGGGTGGACGCCGAAGTCCATCAGGCGCTTGGCGACGTCCAGCGCGGTGACGCCGTGCTCCTTCTTCAGCCCGCGCGCCGAGAGCACGAACTCGTGCATGCAGAGCCGGTCGTAGGGCAGCTCGTAGACGTCCCTGAGGCGGGCCAGCACGTAGTTCGCGTTCAGCACTGCCGTCTCGGACATGGCGCGGAGATCGGGCCCGTAGGCGCGCATGTACGCGTACGAGCGCACGAACACGCCGAACGGCCCCGCAAAGCCGCGCACCCGGCCGATCGACTTGGGACGATCGTGATCGAGCCGGAACACGTCCCCGTCGCGCACGACCTGCGGGGACGGGAGGAACGGCTCGAGCGCCTCGATCACCGCGACGGGCCCCGCCCCGGGGCCGCCGCCGCCGTGAGGCTGGGAGAACGTCTTGTGCAGGTTGTAGTGGACGATGTCGAAGCCCATGTCGCCGGGCCTGGAGATGCCGACGACGGCGTTCAGGTTGGCGCCGTCGTAGTAGAGGAGAGCCCCCTGCGAGTGAAAGATCTCCGCCACCTCGGCGATGCCCTCGTCGAAGAGGCCGAGCGTGGAGGGATTGGTCAGCATCAGCCCGGCGGTGCGCTCGTTCACCTTGGCCCGGAGGTCGTCGAGGTCGAGATTGCCCCGGTCCGTCGTCGCGACCTTCTCGAGCTTGTAGCCGGCCATCGTCACGCTGGCAGGGTTGGTGCCGTGCGCGGTGTCGGCCGTGATGATCGTGTCGCGCTGCTCGCCTTCGCCACGATCCGCGAAGTACGCACGCATCAGCATCAGGCCGGTCAGCTCGCCCTGCGAGCCGGCCGCCGGCTGCAGCGTCACCGCCGGCAGCCCCGCCACCTCGGCGAGGATCTGCTGCAGCTCCCACATCAGCTCGAGCGCCCCCTGCGCGCCCTCGTCCTCCTGGTGGGGATGCAGGTTCGCGAAGCCGGACAGCGCCACGACTCGCTCGTTCACCCGCGGGTTGTGCTTCATCGTGCAGGAGCCGAGCGGGTAGAAGCCCGTGTCGATCC
>DAIOGR010000051.1:0-10678 GCA_036745155.1 Gaiella sp. | reverse complement strand
TCTCCTGCGTCACGCCGGTGATCTTGATGTCCATCTGCAGGGCGGTGATGCCCTCTTCGGTCCCGGCCACCTTGAAGTCCATGTCGCCGAGATGGTCCTCGGCTCCCTGGATGTCCGTGAGGATGACGTAGTCGTCACCCTCCTTGACGAGGCCCATGGCGATGCCCGAGACCGGCGCCGCGATCGGCACGCCCGCGTCCATCAGGGACATCGTCGAGCCGCAGACCGAGCCCATCGACGACGAGCCGTTCGACTCGAGCGTCTCGGAGACGAGCCGGATCGTGTAGGGGAAGTCCTCCGGCGACGGGATCACGGCCTCCAGCGCCCTCTGTGCGAGCGCGCCGTGACCGATGTCGCGGCGCTTGGGGCCCCGCATGAAGCCGGTCTCCCCCACCGAGTAGGGCGGGAAGTTGTAGTGGTGCATGTAGCGGCGATCCTGCTCCAGCGAGAGGTCGTCGATCCGCTGTCCCTCTTTCGCGGTGCCGAGCGTGCAGAGCGTCATGATCTGCGTCTGGCCGCGGGTGAACAGAGCCGAGCCGTGCGTGCGCGGCGAGACGGTCACCTCGCAGTCGATCGGCCGTATCTCCTCCGTGCCGCGCCCGTCCGGGCGCCGCTTCTCGATGGCGATCTTCTTGCGCACGAGGTCCTTGTAGATCGCCTCGGCGGCCTTCTTCACGGTCTGCTTCGTGATCGCGTCCTTCTGCGGGGCCTCGCCCTCGGCGGCGGGAGAGCCGACCGGGAACGGCAGCTGCACCTCGTCGAGGATGCGGTCGAAGAGGATGCCCCGCTTGCGGGACTTCAGCTCCTTCGAGTCCTGCTCGGCGTCCGTGAGGATGCGGAGATCCCCCTCGAACTGCTCGCGCACCGGGCCCTCGACGGCGACGAGCCGCTGCTTCTCGAGGATGCTGGCGAGGCCGGCCTTCACCTGCACCTCCTTCACCATGTCCTCCTCCGTGGAGTCCATCGTGATGTCGGGGCACAGCTCGAGCACGAGCTCCTCCACGATCGTGCCGGCCTCACGCAGGCCCTGCTCGTGGATGCGGCGCCAGATGGCGTCGCCGTGCGCGGCCTCGAGCTCGGCTGTCTGGTCGGCGTCGAGCCACTTCGGCTTGCCGACCTGGGCGCGCAGCTCCTCGATCGCCTCGCAGATGCGGCGGATCTCGACGTGCGCGAGCTCGAAGGCCCGGAGCATCGTCTCCTCGTCGACCTGGTCGGCTCCCGCCTCGATCATCGTGAGGCCGTCGCGCGTGCCGACGACGATCAGGTCGAGGTCGGACTGCTCGTCCTGCTGCACCAGATCGGGGTTGAGCACGAGCTGCCCTTCGATGCGGCCGACGCGCACGGCGCCCACCGGGCCGAGAAACGGCAGCGGCGAGATCGCGAGCGCCGCGGAGGCGCCGTTGATGCAGAGGATGTCGTGCGGATTCACCATGTCCGCCGACAGCACGGTGCAGATCACCTGCACCTCGTTCCTGAAGCCCTTGGGCCAGAGCGGCCGGATGGGGCGGTCGATCATGCGCGCCGTCAGCGTCGCGCGCTCGGTGGCGCGACCTTCGCGCTTGAAGAACCCGCCGGGGATCTTCCCGGCGGCGTACATCCGCTCCTCCACGTCGACGGTCAGCGGGAAGAAGTCCGCATCGGGGCGGGCCTCCTGCCGTCCGACGGCCGTCGCGAGGATCATCGTGTCGCCGCTGCGGACGACGACTGCGCCGTCGGCCTGCTTGGCGAGCTTGCCGGTCTCGAACGTGATCTCGTGACCACCGATCTCGACCGACACCGTGGCGTGACGCCCGGTGGCGATGCTCATATGTCTGTTCCCTTCACTCTTCCGTGCTTTGTGGAAGGTGGAGGTTTGAGCCAGCCTCGCGCGCGACGCGGCCCGTCACCGCTGCGCCTCGGGACTCGATCAAACGTCCACCTTCCCCTATTTCGGGCCGTGGCGCCTAGCGGCGCAGGCCCAGCTCCTTGATGAGGGCGCGATAGCCCTCGAGGTCCTGCTTCTGCATGTACGCGAGGAACCGCCTCCGGCGCCCGACGAGCTTGAGCAGGCCGAGCCGCGAGTAGTGGTCCTTCGGGTGGGTGCGCAGGTGCTCGGTGAGGTCGTTGATGCGCTTCGTCAGCATCGCGACCTGCACCTCGGTCGAGCCCGTATCGGTCGAGCTCCGGCCGTGCTTGTCGATCAGCTCCTGCTTGACTTCCTTGGTGAGGGCCATGTTCTCCTCCTGAGTTGACAGCGCCGCTGTCCCCGCTCGGCGTGAAGGAAGACACGGCCGGCCGAGAGTGCGGTCAGCCGGAAGGCTAGCAGCCATGGGGCGTCTCGCACGCGCATCCGTCGCCGGGCAAGCCTCTATGCTCGGGGCGTGCCGGTCCGACCACAGCCCAGGTGACAAGGCGGGGCGCCGTCGCCGCAGGTCACCCGGCCACAGCGGAGGCGGGCGCGGAGATCCTCGCCGATGGCGGCACGGCCGCCGACGCGGCCGTGGCGATGGGGCTCGCCTCGTGTGTCGCCGAGACGGTCATGACGGGCCTGCTCGGCGGCGGGCACGCGATCTGGTTCGACGGCACGCGGGCGGCGAACCTCGACTGCTTCGTGGCGGTGCCACGGGTCGTCGGCGCCATGGTCGACCTGCCGATGCCGTTCGGCGACGAGACGGTGCACTACGCGGTCGGCCCTGGCTCCTGTGGCGTGCCCGGCCTGCCGGCGGGGTTGGCGGCGCTCCACGAGGCGGGCGGGCGCCTGCCCTGGGCGCGCGTCGTCGAGCCGGCGCTGCGCCTCGCGCGGGCGGGTGTGCCCATGCCCGAGGCTCATGCCTCGTGCCTCGCGATGCTCGAGCCCGCCTTCGTGACCGGGCGCGGCAGGGCACTCTATGCGCCTGCGGGGTCGCCGCTGCGGGAGGGAGAGGTGCTCGCCCAGCCGGGGCTCGTCGAGACGCTTGCGTGCCTGACGGACGAGGGCCCCGCCAGCGTGTACCGCGGGTCGCTGGCGGAGGCGCTGCTCGCCGTCGACGGGGTCACGCTGGCCGCGAACGACCTGCGGGAGTACGCGGCCCGCTGGCACGATCCGCTCGTGGAGGAGTGGCACGAGCTCCACGTCCACACACGTGGCGGCCTCTCCCGCGTGCCGGAGCTGCTGAGCCGGCTGCCACGGCTCGCGACGCGCCCTCCCGCAGACAGGGTGCTCGCTCTCGTCGCGGCGCTGGAGGACACGGCGGGGCCGGAGACGCACACGACGAACCTCGTCGCGGTCGACGCCGCCGGCCACGCGTGCGTGCTCACGTCCAGCCTCGGGCTCGGCGCCGGGGCGTGGACGCCGGGCTACGACCTGCACCTGAACTCGATGCTCGGCGAGCGCGACCTAGTCGTCGGGTCGCTCGTCCCGGGAGAGCGGATGGAGTCGATGATGGCGCCGACGATCGTGCTCGATCGCGAGGGAGTCGCGCTGGCGGCCGGCTCGGCCGGCGGCACGCGGCTGCGCACGGCCCTGGTCACGGTGCTGGCCGGCGTGCTGGACGAGGGCCTGACGCCGCAGGAGGCCGTCGAGCGGCCCCGCGTGCACCCGGCAGGCACGATCCACGCCGAGCCGGGCGTCGACGAGCAGGCGCTCGGTCAGCTCGAGGAGCAGGGCCGCATCGTGCGCCGCTGGCCCACGCGGCATCATTACTTCGGCGGTGCGAGCTGCGTGGGACGGCGCGGCGCGGCCGGCGATCCACGCCGCAGCGGCCTCGGCATCGAGCTCTAGGCGGAGAGCCGCGCCCCTACGCCGGCCGAACGGCCGCCCGCGTGGCGTCGACGTCCCGGCCGATCTGCGCGATCAGCTCGTCCTCGGAGGCAAAGGCGGCCTCGTCCCGCAGGCGCTGCCACACCTCGACGAGCAGGCGCTTGCCGTAGAGGTCGCCCTCGAAGTCGAGCAGGTAGGGCTCGACCCGCCGCTCCGTGCCGCCGTAGTGCGGATTCGTCCCGATCGAGACGGCGGCCCTGTGCCCGTCGGCAGCTCCCGCGTAGATGCCGTAGCGGGGGCATGCGAGGTGCGCTTCGAGCGCGAGGTTCGCGGTCGGGTAGCCGAGGGTGCCGCCGCGCTGGTCGCCGGCGACGACGATGCCGTCGAGCTCGTACGGGCGGCCGAGCATCCTCGCCGCCGCGGCGACGTCCCCCTCGTGCAAGGCGAGACGGACGGCCGAGGACGAGACACCGGGCACGTGCGGCACCTCCAGCACCTGGAGGCCCATCCGCTGCAGCAGCTCGAGGTCGCCGCGCCGCTTGGCGCCGAAGCGGAAGTCGGAGCCGGCCGCCACCGCCTCGGCGCCGATGGCCAGGAGGTACGTCTCGACGAACTCCTCGGGTGCGAGCGCCATCAGCTCCGGCGTGAAGCCTGCGACCAGCGTCGCCTCGGCCCCGGCCGCCGAGATCAGCTCGAGCCGCCGCTCCAGCGTCGTGATCAGCTCGACGTGGTTGCCGAGCGCGAGACGCGGATGCGGGTCGAAGGTGATCACCGTCGGGGCGAGCCCGGTGTCGATCGCCGACTGCACCACTGCCCGGTGCCCGCGGTGCATGCCGTCGAAGGTCCCGATCGCCACGGCCCGGGGCTGGCGCTCGAGCTGCGCGGGCGAGTGGGCGATCTTCACGACCGTGCCTCCGCCGGCCGCGACCGGTCGCTGCGGACCACTTCCGCCTGGGCGGGCGTGAGCCCGATCCGGGCCAGCGCCTCGTCGACGGGGAGCACCCGCTCCGGATCGGCCTCCTCGACCCGGAACGGCCCCACCTCGGTACGCCGCAGCGAGACGCAGTGCCCTCCCAGCGCATCCGCAATGGAGCGGACGTACGTCCCCGAGCTCACCCGGAGGTCGAGCGTGACGACGCCCTCGCGCGGCTCAGCCCCGCTCTGGCTGACGAGGTCGAGCGAGTGCACCTGCGAGCGCCGCACGGGCATCTCCACCTCGATGCCCTGGCGGTGCAGGCGGTAGGCTCGCTCGCCGCCGATCTTCACGGCCGACGCAGCCGGGATCGGCAGCTCGATCTCGCCGCGGAGGGCTGCGAGCGCCGCCTCGAGGGCCGCACCTGCCGGCGGCACGTGGCGGTCGAGCTCCTCTCCCTCCGGGTCGCCCGTGGTCGTGCGGACCGAGAGGTCGATCTCCGTGAGATACCGCTTGTCCAGCCCGACGAAGCACGCTGCCAGTCTAGTTGCCCTACCGGACAACAGAACGAGCAAACCGGTCGCGAACGGGTCGAGCGTCCCGGCGTGACCGGTCTTCGCGCGCGTACGGCCGCGAACGTCGGCGACGATCGCAAACGACGAGGGGCCGGCCGGCTTGTCGACGAGGATGATCCCCGTCGGGTCGAGTCCCTTCGGAATCGCCATCAGCCGGTGTGGGCGTCGCCGTTCCCCGCCACCGCCACGAACTCGCGCACGATGAAGCGCGTGATCTCCTCGATCGGGAGGTCGCTCGAGAACCCGGCCGCCTGGCGATGCCCCCCGCCCCCGGACTTGCGCGCGATCGCGGACACGTCCACCTCGTCCACCGACGAGCGGAGCGAAACCTTCCTGGCCGGGGTGCCGCCCTGCGGCGGCTCGCGGATCAGCGCCGCCAGCACGGCCCCCTCGACCGAGCGGAGATAGTCGATGATGCCCTCCGAGTACGGCTCGACCGCGCCCACCTCCTCGAAGTCGGACCGCACGAGGTAGGAGACGACGACCCGGCCTCCCTCGACCACGTCGGCGCGCTCGAGAGCTCGCGCGAGGAGCTTCAGCTTCGCGAACTGAACGCTCTCGTAGACGCCCTGGAAGACGGTGTGGACGTCTGCGCCGGCTTCCACCAGGTCGGCTGCGAGCCGCAGCGCCTTGGGCGTCGTGTTCGTGTACTGGAAGCGGCCCGTGTCCGTGACGAGCGCCGTGTACAGCGCCTCGGCGATCGGCGGCGTCAGCTGCACCCCGGTCTCCCGGAAGACGTCTGCGAGCAGCTCTCCCGTCGACGACGCCTGTGCGACGACCAGGTTCGCCTGCCCGAAACGGGTGTTGTCGTGATGATGGTCGACGTTGACCACGAACGGGGCCTCGAGCAGCCGCTCGTCCGTCAGCCGGGTCTCCTGGGCGCAGTCGACGGCCACGAGGACGCGCTCGCCGTGGTCGGCAGGGAGCTCCCGCACGAGCCCGCGCTCCGGGAGGCGCAGGAACGAGTACTCGCCGGGCAGTTGCACGCTGCCGACGAGCGCCATGGCACTGTCCTTGCCCAGCTGCTGCAGCGCCAGGTGCGTGGCGAGCAGCGAGCCGAGCGCGTCGCCGTCGGGGTTCTCGTGGGAGGTGACGAGAAAGCGCTCGTGCGCGCGAAGCGCCTCGGCGACGGCGCGCATGTCACTCGACTGTGTCATGAATCCGTCTTCTCGGGGCCAGGGTCGAGCTCGTCGATCAGCTTCGTCATGCGCACACCGTGCTCGACCGACTGATCGTACGCGAACAGGAGCTGAGGGGTTCGCCGCAGGTGCAGCTCTCCGTTGACGCGGCCCTGCAACACGCCACGCGCGCCCTCGAGCGCCTTGAGGGTCGCCGCCCTCTGCTTGGCGCCGCCCAGGACGCTGAGCCACACGGTCGCCTGCGCCAGGTCCGACGTGGTCTCCACGCCGGTCACGGTGACGAAGCCGATCCGCGGGTCCTTCAACGTCGGGATCGTCTCGGAGACGACCGCTCTGATCGCCTCGTTGACACGCCGCATGCGGCCGGAGACGGGCCTAGTCATCGGGCCCCAGCAGCTCTCGCTCGTGGCGGAGCAACTCGAACTCCCGGCCCGAGAGCCACCGCTCGGCGGTATCCATGAGCCTCTCCACCTCACCCGCCTCCCGCGCGACGCAGGCGAGCGTGAGGCGCGCGCGCTGCCAGACGTCGTGATGGTCGACCTCCGCGATGGAGCAGCCGAGACGGTTCTGCAGCTGCGCCTTCACGGAGCGCACGTGCATTCGCTTCTCCTTCAGCGAGTGGCTCTCGGGAAAGAACAGCTCGAACGAGTAGATGCCGACGTACCCACGCGCCATCGCGGTATTGAACCTGCATTTCGCGGCTTTCGGCGAGCCGTTCGGATTCTGTTCGGAGAGGGAGGGAACGGCGAGGACGCGCGGTACCGTGGCCGCATGGGCCGCCCCGGCAGAACGGCGCTCGTCGTCGGGACGGTCGCGTGCGCGCTTGCGACGGCGGTCGCCGCCCCCGCCGCGCAGGAGTCGCGCACGCTGCTGCACTACGGCGACTCGCTCGCCGTGGGCACGGGCCTGTTCCTGCCCGCCAAGCTGGCGGGCTGGCACGTCAGCGAGTCGTTCGCCATCAGCCGCCATGCCGAGGAGGGCCCGGCCGGGCTCCGCTCCTACGGCGCGGCGCTGCCGCACGTGCTCGTGGTCAGCCTCGGCACCAACGACGACCCCGGTGCCGCCTCCCGCTTCGCGCGCACCGTCCGTGACGTCGTACGCATCGCAGGGCCCCGCCGCTGCGTGATCTGGTCGACGATCGCCCGGCCGCCCTACGACGGCGTCTCGTACGACGGCTACAACAGCGCTCTGCGCCGGATCGCCCGCGCCCGGCCGAGCTTGCGCGTCTTCGACTGGCAGGCGCTGGCGCGCGACAACCCGCAGTGGTTCGGCAGCGACGGCGTGCATCCGAGCGCCGCGGGCTACCGCGCCCGTGCGACGGCGCTGGCGCGCCTCGTCAAGACCTGCCCGTAGGACGCGCCGGCACGGGGGCTGGCCCGCCCGGCCCCTACTCGTCGCCGTCGGTGGAGGACGGCGCGGGAGCGCGGGTGGCTTCCTCGAGGTCGGTGCGCTCCGTCTGCCGTGTCTCGTAGGCCTCCAGCACGTCGCCTTCCTTGAGGTCGTTGAACCCCTCCAGCAGGATGCCGCACTCGAACCCTTCGGCGACCTCGCGCGCATCGTCCTTGAACCGCTTCAGCTGGGCGATCGACGTGTCGTAGATCTCGGTGCCGTCCCGCACGACGCGCACCTGCGCGTTGCGGCGCACGACGCCGTTCGTGACCATGCAGCCGGCGATCGTGCCGAGCCGCGAGACCTTGAAGAGCGCGCGCACCTCCGCCTCGCCGATCGTCTCCTCGCTCTGCACCGGGGCGAGCATCCCGACGAGCGCCTGCTGGATGTCGTCCGTCAGCTGGTAGATGACGCGGTAGGTGCGGATATCGACGCCCTCGCGCTCTGCCAGCGCGCGTGCCTCCGCGCTCGGCCGCACGTTGAAGCCGATCACGAGCGCATTCGAGGCGGACGCGAGGTTCACGTCGTTCTCGGTGATGCCGCCCACGCCGGTGTGGATCACGTTGACCCGCACCTCGGAGTGGTGGATCTTGCCGAGCTCGCCGAGCAGTGCCTCGACGGAGCCCTGCACGTCGCCCTTGAGGACGATGTTGAGATCCTGGACGACGCCTTCCTGCATCTGCGTGAAGAGCGTCTCGAGCGAGACACCACGCTTGGCCCGCTGGGCGAGCTGCTCCCGGCGCAGCCGGCCGGCCCGCTTCTGGGCGAAGTCCTTCGCCTGCCGCTCGTGCTCGACGACCCGCGCGAGCTCGCCGGCCGGCGGCGGACGGTCGAAGCCGAGGATCTCGACCGGCTCGCCGGGCTTCGCCTCCTTGACCTTCTCGCCGCGGTAGTCGTAGAGCGCGCGCACCTTGCCGGAGGCGTCTCCGGCGACGATGGCGTCGCCGACATGGAGCGTGCCGCGGTGGACGAGCATCGTCGCGACAGGGCCCCGGCCGACATCCAGCCGCGACTCCACGATCGGGCCGGAGGCATCCGCCTTCGGGTTGGCGCGCAGGTCGAGCTCGGCGTCTGCGACGAGAAGCACTTTCTCGAGCAGCTCCTCGAGGTTGAGCTTCTGCTTGGCGGACACCTCGGCGAACTGGGTGTTGCCGCCCCATGCCTCCGGTTGCAGCCCTTCGGCCGCCAGCTCGGAGAGCACGCGGTCGATGTTCGCGTTCGGCACGTCGATCTTGTTGACGGCCACCACGATCGGGACGTCGGCGGCGCGCGCGTGCGAGATCGACTCACGCGTTTGCGGCATCACGCCGTCGTCGGCGGCCACCACGAGCACGGCGATGTCCGTCAGCTTCGCGCCTCGCGCGCGCATGGCGGTGAACGCCTCGTGGCCGGGGGTGTCGAGGAACGTGATCCGGCGACCGTCGATCTCGGCCTGGTAGGCACCGATGTGCTGGGTGATGCCGCCGGCCTCCGTGTCGACCACCGAGGCCTTGCGGATCGCGTCCAGCAGCGTCGTCTTCCCGTGGTCGACGTGACCCATGATCGTGACGACCGGCGGCCGCGCGGCGAGGTCCTCCTCCGCGTCCTCGTACGACTCCTCGTCCAGCTCCTCGTCGGCCGCGTGCTTGATCACGACCTCACGACCCACCTCAGTGGCGATCAGCTCGACGGACTCGTTCGTGAGCGACTGTGTGATCGTCACCATCTCGCCGAGGCCCATCATGATCTTGATGATCTGAGCGACCGTGATCCCGAGGGCCGCGGAGAGATCCTTGACGCTGACGCCGGACGGCACGGTGACCGGCCCGGTCGGGGCGGCGACCGGCTGCTGCCGTGGCTGCGCGGCAGGGATCGCGCTACGGTCGCGGGCCTGACGGCCGCCGCCGCGGGCGCCGCCGCCCTCGATCACGACGCGGCGCTTGCGCCCCGACGGTCCCCCGCGGGGGCGAATGGGGCGATTGGGCTTGTTCGGTCCGTCTGCCATCAGTGATCAGTGTAGAGGTGCGCGAGCCCCGGCTCGACGACCACGGTCTGGCGCAGCACCCGGGCGAACGCCCGCGAGGCAGCCGCGCGCTCGAAACAGGCCAGCCTGCGGCACGTGTACACGCCCCGTCCCGGCAGCGCGCGGCCGGGCGCAAGCGCGCCCGCCACCGCGGCGAACCGCAGCAGCTCGGCCTGCGGCGCCTTGCGCCCACAGCCCGCGCAGGTTCGAATCGGCGACGTGCTCACGCGTCAGCGGGCTCGTCCCCCTCGCCGCCCTGCTCCTCCGCGGCGCCTTCCTCGAGGATCTCCTCGAGCTCCACTGCCGCCGCGACGTCCTCCGCCACGGCCTCCGCAGCCGTCTCCTCGATCGCGTCCTCGATCAGCGCAGCGTCCTCGACGGAGATGTCGCCGGCGGCGACCGCCTCCTCGACCGCGTCGACCAGCACGGCGGCGGCAGCGAGATCGTGGGCCACCACGTCGGCAGCGGCTCCCTCGATCGTCTCCTCGACGTCCGCGAGCGTCGGCTCGGCCGCGACGGCCACCGGCACGGGCAGGTCGGCGAGCGCCTGGTGGGCGGGGACGCCGCAGTAGTGCGAGCCCGGCAGCGCGGCATTGGGGCAGCGCTTCCCGTTCGTGAGCGTGGCCGCGCAGCGGCCCGAGAACTCCTGCGAGTCGTCCTCGCCCGCGTAGGCCGCGTCGGCCTCTGCCTGGGCGAACTCGGTGTCCGACTGGATGTCGACCTTCCAGCCCGTGAGACGCGCGGCCAGGCGGGCGTTGAGGCCCTCCTTGCCGATCGCGAGGGCCAGCTGGTCGTCCGGGACGACGACGGTCGCCTCGCGCGTGTCGTCGTCGATGTACACCTCGCGCACGCGCGCGGGCGACAACGCCTTGGCCACGAACCGGGCGGGCTCCGTGTTCCACGGGATGATGTCGATCTTCTCGCCGCGCAGCTCCGAGACGA
>DAIOGR010000050.1:0-11152 GCA_036745155.1 Gaiella sp. | reverse complement strand
GATCAGAGCCGGCCGGAGCGGGCGATGCCCCAGACGAGCCAGAGCCCGAACACGCTGGACAGCAGGAAGCCGATGAACGAGAACAGGTGCAGCCCCAGCACGTGCGGGCCCTCCCGCGCCAGCACGCCGACGATGGACGAGCCCACGAGGCCGCCGAGCACGATCAGCGCCACGGCAAGGCGGTTGATGGAGTGGTCGAGGTGGTAGGCGAGGTCGTCGAGCCCGGGGTTGCGGAGCTGCACCTCGAGCCTGCCCTTGCGCGTCTCCTCGAGCACGTCGCGCAGCTGGTACGGCAGCTCGCGGGCGACGCCGGCGAGCTCGCGCGCCTCGTGCTGCACGCGCAGGGAGACGCGCCGGGGCGAGAAGCGCTCGGCGAGCAGCGCCCGCGCGTACGGCTTCGCCACCTCGAACACGTTGAACTGCGGGTACAGCTCGACGCCGACGGCGCCGAGCGTCGCGATCGTCTTGTCGAGCGTGACGAAGCGGGACGGCAGCCGGAGGTTGAGCGAGTAGATCAGGTCGAGCCCTTCCCGCATCACCTCGATCGGGTCGATGTCGGAGAGGCGCGCGCCGTAGTAGCGGTAGTAGAGCTCCTCGATGGCGCCGCGAAGCTCGTCCTCACGCTCCTTCGGGTAGCGCAGCCCGAGCTCGGCGAGGCGGCGCGGGAGCGCATCCACGTTCTCGGTGGCCGCGTCGATGAAGAGGCGCGTCAGGCGGGTCATGTCCTCGTCGGTGAGCCGTCCCGCGAGCCCGAAGTCGACCAGGCCGATGCGACCGTCGTCGAGCAGCAGGATGTTTGCCGGGTGCGGGTCGCCGTGGAAGAAGCCGTGCCGGAAGATCATCGTCATCCACGCGTCGGTCATCCGGTAGGCGAGCTCGCGACGCTCCTCGGACGAGCGCGTCTCCAGGTCGAGGTCGCGGAACTGGGTGCCGCGCAGGTACTCGAGCGTGAGCACGCGCGAGGACGAGTAGCGCCAGATCACCTTGGGCACGGCAATGTCGTCGGAGTCCCCGAAGTTGCGCCGCACCGTCTCGGCGTTGCGGGCCTCGTTGCCGTAGTCGAGCTCCTGCCGGATGGAGCGGCCGAACTCGTCGACGAGCGCGTCGGCGTCGATGAAGTCGAGTGCCCGCACGCGCTCGCGGACGACGCGGGCGGCGGAGCGCAGCAGCTGCAGGTCCGACTCGATCTGGCGGGGCGCCTCGGGACGCTGCACCTTGACGACGACCTCCTCCTGGTTCGGCAGCACCGCGCGGTGCACCTGACCGATCGAGGCGGCCGCGATCGGCCTCTCGTCGAACTCGAGGAATGCCTGCTCGACGGTGAGGCCCAGCTCCGACTCGACCACCCGGCGCACGTCGTCGAACCCGATCGGGCTGACGTCGTCCTGCAGCCCGCGCAGCTCCTGGACGATGTCTGCGGGAATCACGTCCGGACGGGTTGAGAGCAGCTGGCCGAACTTGACGAACGTCGGCCCGAGCTCGTCGAGCATCTCCCGCAGGCGGCGGCCGCGGTCGACGAGCTGGGTGGAGTCGTTGCTGCGGCGCCGGTCGATCAGGTAGCCGAAGCCGTGACGGGTGGCGACACGCCCGATCTCCGACAGCCGGCCGATCCTGCGCTGCGGGCGCGCCGTCTCCATCACGTCATTGTGGTCGGTCGCGGCCCGTGCGGGAAGGGCGAAGGAGCAACGGTCAGGGCCCGGCGGGCGGCGGGCGCTCGATCAGCCGCAGGCGATGCTCGAGCTGCGCGAGCCGCAGCTCGAGGTCGTCGACCTCTTCGCGCCTGACGAGGCCGAGGCGCGCGATCACCCGGTCGCTCGTCTCCCCCGGCTTCAGGCCGACGCGGTCGAGCTCCGCCTTCCAGCTCGTGATCGTGTCGCGCACGGCGCCGCGCATTTCGTCACGCTCGACCCCGACCTTGCGCGCCAGGTCGTCCGCGAGGTCGTCTGCCGCCTCCGCTCCGAGCGAGAGCCAGCCGAGCCCGGCGAGCAGCAGCTGCTCGAGCGAGCGGGGGGCGGAGCCGTTGGCAGGCTGGCCGTCCGTCTGCACTCCGTAGGAGTAGCAGACCGGAGGCACCGGGCCGTCAGCGGGAGCGGCCGTGAGGGCGCGAGGAGCGGCGCTGGCGGCGGCGCTCGCGCTTCGAGGACGAGCCGAGCTCGCCGCCCGACGCGGTGGCCGCGAGTGGTGCCGGCGCCGGCGCAGGCCCGCGCGGCGGCACGGCCGGCTGGCCGCCGGTGCCTTCGCCCCCGCCCGTGTCGAGGAGCGCGCCGCCGACCGACTGGACGCCGGCGAGGTTCTCGTCCTTGCGTCGCGCGTACTCCGGCTCCCGCTCCTTGAACCAGGCGAGCAGGGGCGCGGCGACGAAGATCGACGAGTAGGCGCCCGACGCGATGCCGACGAGGAGCGCGAACGCGAAGTCCTTGAGCGTGTCGCCGCCGAAGACGAAGAGCGAGGCGATCGGCAGCAGGGTGATGAACGTGGTGGCGAGCGACCGGGGGATCGTCTCCCACAGCGACACGTTCGCGATCGACTTGAACGAGCCCCGTTTCATCAGCGGGATGTTCTCGCGGATGCGGTCGAAGATGATGATCGTGTCGTAGATCGAGTAGCCGAGCACGGTGAGGACGGCCGCGACGGTCGAGGTGGTCACCTCGCGCCCGAGCAGCGCGTAGACGCCGACGGTGATGATCACGTCGTGCGCGAGCGCGATGATCACCGGTGCCGCGAACTGCCACTGGAAGCGAACGGAGATGTAGCCGACGATCAGGAGCAGCGAGACGATGATGGCGAGAATCGCGCTCCTGGCGATCTGGCGGCCGAAGCTCGCCGACACGTTCTTCACGCCGAACGCCTGGGCCTGGATCGACCTCGTCAGTCCTGCCGAGAGCGTCGTCGTCTCGCTCGGTGTCAGGGTCTCGGTGCGGATCTGGAAGCTCCGGTAGGCGTCGTTCTGGGAGGCGCCGCGGCCCTGGATGACGGCACCCGCCTGGCCGATCTTGGCCGTCTCGGCACGCACCTTGTCGAGCGCGACGGGCTGTGGCGTCGTGAAGGCGACCTGGGTGCCACCCTTGAAGTCGATGCCGAGGTTGAGGTGCTTGACCCCGATGGCGAGGATCGACACCGCGACGACGGCGCCCGAGATCGCGAACCAGAGCCTGCGCCGGCCGATGTAGTCGATCTTCAGCCAGGCGGGGATGCCGCCTCCGGCCCCGGCGCCGACGAAGCGCGGGTTCTCGAGCAGCCTCGAGCCGGCGAGCAGCGACAGGAACGCGCGGGTCGCGAGCACGGCCGTCAGCATCGAGATCGCGGTGCCGATCAGGAGCATCAGGGCGAAGCCGCGCACGGATGACGTGGCCACGGCGAACAGCACGAGCGCGGTGATGGCGGTGACGACGTTCGCGTCGACGATCGTGTGGAAGCCCTTCGTGTAGCCGGTCTGGATGGCCGCCCGCACGGAGCGCCCGGCTCGCGCCTCTTCCTTGACGCGTTCGAAGATGACCACGTTCGCATCGGCCGCGACCCCGAGCGTCAGCACCAGGCCGGCGAAGCCCGGCAGCGTCAGGGTGACGTTGAAGAGGACGATGGCGGCATACAGGAACGCGGCGTAGATGCCGAGCCCGAGCACGGCGACGAGGCCGAGGAAGCGGTAGAAGAGCAGCAGGAAGAGGGCGACGAGGAGCAGCCCGACGAGCGCCGCCTTCTTCGCCTGGTCGAGCGAGTCCTTGCCGAGCGTGGCCGAGATGGCCGTCTGGTCGAGCGTTACGAACTTGACGGGCAGGGCGCCGGTCTGGAGCACGAGCGCCAGGTCCTTCGCCTCCTTGATCGTGAAGTTGCCGGTGATCTGGGCGCCGTTCGTGCCGCTGATGCCGCCCGGGTACTGCTGCCAGTCGATCTGCGGCCAGGAGCGGATCTCGCGGTCGAGCACGATCGCGAAGTGCTGGAAGATCGCCTGGCCGCCGCCGACCGTGTTCGTCAGCAGCTTGCCGCGCTGCGCCTCGGCCCGGGTGATCTCGGCGAACTTCTTCCCGCCTGCGTTCGTGAACCGCATGCTCACGATCGGCTCGTTCGTCTGGGGGTCGAAGTCCTGCCGGGTGCCGGAGAGCTTCAGGTCGGCGCCCGTCATCTCGGGGACGTCGGGCGGGTTGTAGCGCATCAGGTACCAGAGCCGCGTCGTGGCGACGGTGCCTCCCGATCGCGTGGGGCAGATCTCGCCGGGAGCGCACGACACGACGACCGTGCCGGGCGGGACGGCGAGGAGCTTGAAGCCCTCGGGCACCTTGCCACCGCGCTTCTTCAGGGCGGCGGCCTTCGTCGTGACGGGGCCGACGACGAGCTTCTTCTTGGCGTTGAAGAGCCAGAACTGGTCGGAGCCGCCCTTGGCGGCGAGCGCCTGCTGGCCGGCGAGGAGCTTGTAGACGGAATCGGTCTCGATCGGGAAGCGCGTGCGCGAGTCGATCGAGGGCGGCACCAGGTTTGCCTCCAGGTCGAAGAGCTCGAGCTGCGCCGTCTTGCCGATGATCTCCGCGGCGGTGGCGGGGTCCTTGATGCCGGGCAGCTGGATGGCGATCTGGTCCTTCCCCTGCTTGCGGATCTCCGGCTCGGCGACGCCGAGGCGGTCGACGCGGTCGCGCATGATCGTGACCGACCGGTCGAGGTCCTCACCCGTCAGCTTGCGGTCCTTGGGCGGAACCGCCTGCAAGGTCACCTCGAGGCCGCCCTGCAGGTCGAGGCCGAGCGTGACGTCCTGCTTCAGCGGGGACGACGGGATCGCCATGGCGGCGACGCCCAGGAGGGCGGCGATCACCAGGACGACGACGGTCAGTGCGGCGCGACGGGTCATGTGCGGACGGGCAGGTTAGCTGCGCTCTTCGGCCGTCGCAGGCGCGGCCGCCTCAGAATTCACGGATTCCACTTCGCTCTCGACCTCCGGTTCCCCTTCGTCCACGGTCTCCTCACCGTCGTCCAGCTCGGCCTCCCCGTCAAGGGTGTCCTCAGCGGCGTCGTCGTCGGGCTTGACGACGGTGGCGACGGCCCGGCGGGCCACGCGGACGTGGATGCCCTCGGCGATCTCGACGATCAGGTCGTCGTCCTCGTCGATCTCCTGCACGATCCCGTACAGGCCGCCGACGGTCAGGATCTCGTCTCCCGGCTCGACGGTGGAGAGCATGCGCTGCTGCTGCTGCTGCTTCGCCCGCTGCGGCCGGATCAGCAGGACCCAGAGCAGCGCGAACATGGCGATGATGATGATCAGAGATGGCACGAGCGGCTACTCCTCCTCGGGGCTGCCGGCGAGCCGCTCGAGGGCCGCGGCCCGGTAGGCCGCGAACTCCCCGCGCTCGATCGCCGTCCGCGCGCCCGCGGTCAGTCGGTGGACGAACCACAGATTATGCAGAGAGAGCAAGCGGAGCCCCAGGATCTCGTCCTGGTTCACGAGGTGGCGCACGTACGCCCGCGTGAAGCGTGCGCAGGCGGGGCAGCCGCACCCGTCTTCGAGCGGGCGCGCGTCGCGCGCATAGCGGGCGTTACGGAGGTTCAGCCGTCCGCGCGCGGTGAGGGCCGACCCGGTGCGGGCGGTGCGGGTCGGCAGCACGCAGTCGAACATGTCGATGCCGGCGGCGATCACACCGAGGATGCCCTCCGTGTCGCCGAGCCCCATGAAGTAGCGCGGCCTGTCGGCGGGAAGCAAAGGCGCCGACCAGGCGACCGCCTCCAGCATCTCCGCCTTGCTCTCCCCCACGGCGAGCCCGCCGAGAGCGTTGCCGTCAAAGCCGAGCGCGACGATCTCGTCGATCGAGCGGGCCCGCAGGTCCGGGTCGGTGCCCCCCTGGGCGATGCCGAAGCGAAGCTGGCCCGGCGCGCGGGGAGCATCCACCTGGCGCTCCGCCCAGAGGGTCGTGCGGCGCACGGCTTCCTCGACGTCAGCCCGGGACGCGTCGGCGGGCGGGCAGATGTCGAGGCACATGGCGATGTCGGCGCCGAGCCGGCGCTGGATCTCGCACACGCTCTCCGGTGTGAACCGTGCGGGTGCTCCGTCGTACACGGACCGGAAGGTGACGCCCCCGTCGTCCACCGCGAGCAGGGTGTCGCGCAGCGAGAAGACCTGGAAGCCGCCGCTGTCCGTGAGCAGCGGACCGTCCCAGCCGCAGAAGACGTGCAGGCCGCCGAGCTCCTCGATCACGTCTTCGCCGGGACGGAAGTGCAGGTGGTAGGTGTTGCCGAGGATCACTCTCGCACCCGCGGCCCGCACCTCGTCGGGGTGAAGGGTCTTCACCGTCGCCTTGGTGCCGACCGGCATGAACGCCGGCGTCGGGATGTCGCCGTGCGCGGTGTGGACGAGCCCGGTGCGGGCCGCGCCGTCACCGGCCTCGAGGGTGAAGCAGGTGCTCACAGGATCAGCATCGCGTCGCCGAAGGAGTAGAAGCGATAGCGCTCGGCGACTGCGAGACGGTAGAGCTCACGTACCTCCTCGATGCCGGCGAACGCCATCACGAGGGCGAGCAGCGTCGAGCGCGGCAGATGGAAGTTCGTGAGCAGCGCGTCCACGCGCCGGAACGGGAAGCCGGGGAGCACGTACAGGCTCGTCCTGCCGGCCAGGACGCCGTCACGGGCGATCGTCTCGAGCACGCGAACCGTGGTCGTGCCGACCGCGAGGACGCGCCCGGCCGACTCGATCCGGGCCCAGGACTCCGGCGTCACCCGGTACCGCTCGCCGTGCAGCTCGTGCAGCTCGAGCTCGTCGACCGTGAGCGGCCTGAACGTGTCGAGGCCCACGTGCAGGGTGACGTGCTCGACGTCGAGCCGTGCGAGCAGCTCCGGGGTGAAGTGCAGCCCCGCAGTCGGCGCCGCGGCGGAGCCGGGCTCGCGCGCGTACACCGTCTGGTAGCGCTCGGGATCGGCGAGCGGCTCGACGATGTAGGGAGGGAGCGGCATCTCTCCGTGCGGCTCGCCGTCGAGCCGGATCCGCCAGCGCCCCTCGCCGAGCGACGCGAGCAGCTCGACGGGGCCGAGCCGCTCGCCCGCCCTGAGGCGCCTGGACGGCCGCGCCAGGGCCTCCCACACGGTGGCGTCGGCCTGCTCGAGCAGGAGGATCTCCACTGCCCCGCCGCTCTCGCGCCGCACGTGCAGCCGCGCCGGCACGACGCGGGTGTCGTTGACGACGACGAGCTCGCCGGCGAGCTCGTCCGGGAGCTCTGCCAGCGTCCGGTGCCGGACGGCACCGCTGTGGCGCTCGTAGACGAGCAGCCGTGAGGCGTCCCGCGGCGAGGCGGGATGCTGGGCGATCAGCCCAGCCGGCAGGTCGTAGTCGAGCTCGGAGGATCTCATCCGACGGCCAGAGTAGCCTTGCCGCCATGGACGAACAGGCATTGGACAGGGCCAGGCAGCGCATCGCCGACGCACGTGCAGGGCGGTTCGAGACGACCCGCCTGGAGGCGGCGCTCGAGCGCTCCCGTCACCAGGTCGAGGCACTCGCCACGGCCGCGGCGGAGCTGGAGACCTCGTTGCCCGACAGGGTCGGGGCGGCTGTGCAGGAGGGCCTGCGCCGCGAGGTGCTGCCGGTGGGCCGCAACCTGGCGGAGATCCGCGGGCTGCTCAACCAGGCGCTGCGGCGGCTCGAGCGGCTCGAGCAGGAGGTGATCGCGGAGCGCAACGCGCGCGTCGACGATCTCGCACTGCTCGTCGAGCTCGTCTCGTCGGGCTGGCAGGGGGTCGACGACCGGCTGCGCCGGCTGGAGCAGTCGGCGGCCGGTGCGGACATCGTGCGTCTCCACGCCGAGTCCGCCCGCGAGCACGCCGCCGCGATCGCGTAGGGCACACGTGGCGTACACGCTCCTCCACGGCGACGACCCGTCGATCGAGTCCTTCCGCGGCATCTTCCTGAAGATCCGCCGGGCGCTCGACACGACGGCGTTCGGCATCAACGAGGTGCGCCTGCCGGCGGGGATGGAGGGCGTCGAGCACGACGAGACGGAGACCGGCCACGAGGAGGTCTACATCGCACTCGCGGGAGGCGGCAAATTCACGATCGACGGCGAGGACGTGGCGCTCACCGCCGGCGACTACCTTCGCATCGCGCCGACCGCCACGCGCCAGGTCGTCGCCGGCCCCGACGGCCTGCGCTTCGTCGTCGTCGCCGCGAAGCCGCAATCCGCCTACGACGGCCGCGACTCTCTGTAGGCCCGCCTGGCCAGTGTCCGGCGTAACCGGCGCACGCGTCACACCTCGCCCCGGGTCTTGATGGAAGGGAGGGGTCACAGGGAACCGTAGGTTCCCGGCTTCAGGGATCTTCGCGCGGCGGGAATCCGCGCAAGCGGATTCCCGAACTTCGCGAAGCGAAGTCCGCTTGCAGCTATCTCAGGATGACCGCGCACGTCGCTGCCCACGCGGCGACCGTGGCGAGGATCGGCCCATCGCCGAGGAGCACGTTCTCGGGCTCCTCCCCGGCCGAACGGCGGTGCAGCAGCAGCAGGTAACGGAAGAGGCCGAACACGACGAACGGGATCGTCGCGGCGAGCGCCCAGGTGTCGCGGGCCGTCAGCGTGTAGACCGTGTACGCCGCGATCGTGGCGGCGGCGACGACCGCCAGGAGCTGGTCGACGAGCGCGAGCGAGTAGCCGTCCAGCACCGCTCGTCCACGGGTCACGGAGCCTTCGACGAGCAAGAGCTCGGCGCGGCGCTTGCCGAGAGCGAGGAAGAGCGCCAGCAGCCCTGTGCAGACGAGCAGCCACGGGGAGATGCGGACGTCGACGGCCGCGGCGCCCGCCGCCGCCCGGACGACGAAGAGGCCGGCGATCACGACGACGTCGACCAGCACGAGCTGCTTCAGCCTCAGCGTGTAGCCCGCCTGCAGCGCGCCGAAGGCAGCGAGCAGGGCGAGGGACGGCATGCCGAGGACGGCCACGAGCAGGAGGGACGCGACGGCAAGGAGGCACGCAAGCCCGAGCGCCTGCCGCTCGGCGAGCTCGCGGGCGGCGACCGGGCGCCGCCGTTTGACGGGGTGGCGGCGATCGTCGTCGGCGTCCCTCACGTCGTTGACCAGGTAGGCGGCGCTGGAGGCGGCGCAGTACGCGATGAAGGCGGCGACAGCCTCCAGCCATCGCCCCGGGTCACCCAGCTTGGCCGCGAACAGGATGCCGGCGAAGAGGAGCAGGTTCTTCACCCACTGCCGGGGGCGCAGCGCCGCGAGGGCGGCGCGCGCCGGCGACCTGCGGGCGGGCAGCGGCACGATGTCGGCGAGAGGCTCGGCCCGGCTCACCGCGCGATCGTACTCGGGTGCCCGAGGGATGCGAGCGCTACGCGGTGAGTCTGGCGGGCAGCACCAGGCGGAACCGGCTTCCGTGCCCGACGTCGGAATCGAGCTCCAGCCGCCCGCCGAGAGCGACGGCGAGCTCCCGCGCGATCGGCAGGCCGAGGCCGGTGCCGTGATTGTCCTGCGAGATGAACGGGGCGAACACGCGCTCGCGCTCCGCCGCGCCGATCCCCGGGCCCGAGTCGGTCACGTCGACGCTCACGGACCCGTTACCGGTTCGCGCCGCGAGCTCGATCACGCCGCCGTCCGGCGTCCAGCGGAACGCATTCGCGAGGAGGTTCGTGATCACCTGCAGCACGCGGTCGCCGTCGGTGACGATCGTCGGCGGTGAGTCGGGCTCGACGAGCCGGTAGTCGATCTCGCGGCGCCGAGCCTCCTCCCCGAACGTCTGGTAGGCCTGCTCGACCAGCCGGCTCATGTCCACCTCCTGCGCGTGCACCGTGAAGCGGTCGGCGTTCAGCTTGGCGAGGTCGAGCACGTCGCCCACGAGCCGCTCGAGCCGCACGGACTCGGCGGCGACGACGTCGAGCGACGCCTGCACGAGCTCCGGGTCGTCGATCAGCCCGTCCCGCAGCGCGTCCACGTGGCCCCTGATCGCCGTCAGCGGCGTCCGCAGCTCGTGCGAGACCGACATCAGGAACTGGCGCTCGCGCTCCTCGGTCGCGGCCAGGCGGGCCGCCATGTCGTTGAAGCGATCGGAGAGATGGCCGATCTCGTCGCCGCCGCGCCCGAGCGGGACGCGGACGGCGTAGTTCCCTTCCGCGATCTCGTCCGCCGCGCCCGAGAGGGAGAGCACGGGGCCCGTGATCCTCCGCGAGAGCCACCACGAGAGCAGTCCGGCCAGCACGGCGCCGGCCCCGAACGCGCCCGCCAGGCGCGTGACGAGCGGCAGCCACTGGTCGCGCAGCTCGGTCCTCGGCTTCGCGACCACGATCGCCCCGAGCGGGGCACTCTCGGGCTCGAGGCGAACCGGCTCGGCCGCCGCGAGGAACGTGCGGCTCTCGCCGGGCGGCCGGAACTCGAAGTCGGTCGGCCCCGAGAAGGCCGCCACCCGGGAGGGCAGCGACGCTTCCGGCAGGCGCTGCAGCCCGGAGTCCTGGCCCGGGAAGAGCGAGGCACCGACGTAGTAGATGCGGTCGCCGGTCGCGAGCTCGAGCTTCGAGGCGGCGAAGTCGATCGAGCCGGATCCCTCGTCGGCGGCGCGGAGCGCTGCGTCTGCGTAGAGCTGGGAGAGCCCGGACGCCTCCCGGCGGAGCTCGTCGACCGACTGGTCGTGGGTGTACGTCTGGAAGAGGCGGAGCGAGATCGCGGCGGCGACGACGCCGGCGAGCACGATCCCCAGCAGGAACAGGGCTGGCAGCCGGTAGCGCAGCGACCCTGGCACGACGAGAGTGTACGGGTGCCACCGGCCGCTCCTGCCGGGCGATTCCCGCCGGCGCGAGCCGGGCATGCCCTACGAACCGGCTGCCGAGAGCGCGAGCGGCGGGCGGGGCATCCGCGCCCCTACGGCGCCGGTGTCGGTGCGTGGGCGCGGTCGGCCGAGACCTTGTAGCCGACGCCCCACACGGTGACGATGGGCGAGGCGTCCTCCAGCTTGCGCCGGATCTGCCTCACATGCACGTCGACGGTGCGCGTGTCACCGGCGAACGTGTAGCCCCAGACCCGCTCGAGCAGCTGGTCGCGGGTGAGCACGATGCCTCGATGGTCGAGCAGCTCCCAGAGGAGGTCGAATTCCTTCGGCGCGAGCTGGATCTCACGGTCGCCGACCAGGACTTCGCGGCGTCCCGCGTTGATCACGAGGTCGCCGTGCCGCAACTCGTCGCCCTCTTCGCGGCGGCGGTCGGGCGC
>DAIOGR010000049.1:1575-11152 GCA_036745155.1 Gaiella sp. | reverse complement strand
CGCGGGTTGTGCTTCATCGTGCAGGAGCCGAGCGGGTAGAAGCCCGTGTCGATCCCGAAGTTGCGGTCGGCGAGATTCGTGAAGTGGCGCACGATCTCGTTCTCGGCCAGCTCCGGCAGCCTCGGCGCCTTCGCACGACGCAACGAGGCCGGCACCTCCGGCACCGGCAGCCCGTACGACGGCACCCGGCCGGCGCGCCGGCCCGCCTGGCTCTTCTCGAAGATCAGCTCCATCTCAGCACACCTCCGCGAGCACGTCGGCGAGCCGGTCGATCTCCGCGGGCGTGCGCTTCTCCGTCAACGCGACGAGCAGCACGTCGTCCATGCCGTCGACGTCGCGGCCGAGCACGTAGCCCGGATGCACACCGCGTTCGCGCGCCCGCCGCACCACGTCCCGGGCCGGGATCGGGGTGCGCACCGCGAGCTCCTTGAACGCCGGGCGGTCGAAGGCGGCCGGCAGCCCGAGCCGCTCCCTGGCGTAGCCGACGAGCGACATGCACGTCTCGCCGAGCTCGCGCAGGCCGTTCGGGCCGAGCCAGGAGAGCGTGACGAGCCCGCCGAGCGCGAGCAGCGTCTGGTTCGTCGTCATGTTCGAGGTGGCCTTCTCGCGGCGGATGTGCTGCTCGCGCGTCTGCAGCGTCAGCACGAAGCCGCGGTCGCCGTCCAGGTCCGTGGTCTCGCCCACGATCCGGCCGGGCAGCCGGCGGATGAACTCGGTGCGCGCAGCCAGGAAGCCGTAGTGGGGCCCGCCGTAGCTCTGGTAGTTGCCTGCCGACTGGCCCTCGCCGATCGCCATGTCGCACCCGTAGGCGCCGGGCGCCTCGAGCACGCCGAGCGACGTGAGGTCGACGTGCGCAACCGCGAGCGCGCCGGCCCCCTTCGCGGCGGCTGCCAGATCCGGCGCCGGCTCGAGGCAGCCGAAGAAGTTCGGCTGCGGGAAGATCACCGCGGCTGCGTCCTGCGACGCCGCCGCGAGACGGTCGGGATCGGTCGTTCCGCCGTCGTGAGGCACCTCCACGACCTCGAGCCCGAAGCCCGGCGCGTAGGTCTTCACGACCTGACGCAGCTGCGGGTTGAGCGTCTCGGTGAGGACGATCCGGGAGCGGCCGGTGTGATTCCGGGCGATCAGGCACGCGTCGGCCGCGACCGTGAAGCCGTCGTAGCCGGACGCGTTCGAGACGTCCATGCCCGTCAGCTCGCAGATCACGGTCTGGTACTCGAAGATCGCCTGCAGCACACCCTGGCTCATCTCCGGCTGGTAGGGCGTGTAGGCGGTCAGGAACTCGCCGCGTTGCAGCACGTAGTCGACGATCGCGGGCACGTAGTGGTCGTAGATGCCCGCGCCGAGAAAGGACAGCTCCGAGCCCGTGTGGGCGTTCTTCGCCGCGAGCTCCTCCAGGTGCCGCACGAGCTCGGCCTCCGACAGGGCCGGTGGCACGTCGAGCTCGCGGTCGAAGCGCACGGAGGCAGGGATCTGCGCGAACAGCTCCTCCATCGAGGAGACGCCGATGGCGGCGAGCATCTCCTCGCGGTCGCGCTCGGTGAGCGAGAGGTAGCCGGCGGTCATCTCACGCGTCCCTTCCGGACGGGGCGGAGGCACGCCTCGCTCCCCCGAGCCGTCGCGTCATTGCTCGGCTACCACGGCGCGGTAGGCGTCGACGTCCAGCAGCGCCTCCACCTCCGACGGGTCCGAGAGGCGGATGCGCACGAGCCAGCCCTCCCCGTACGGGTCGTCGTTCACGATCTCGGGCTCGTCGACGGCCTTCTGGTTCACGGCGAGGATCTCGCCGGAGAGCGGCGCGATCACGTCGGACACGGCCTTCACGGACTCGACCTCGCCATAGGGGGCATCCTTGGTCGTCGCGTCCCCGGCGGACGGGGCCTCGAAGTGGACGAGCTCACCGAGCGCGTCCTGCGCCCACCACGTGATGCCGAGCACCGCCTCGTCGCCCTCGATCCGGGCCCAGTCGTGCTCGGGATGGTATTTCAGCCCTTCGGGATAGCTCTCCTCGCCTGCCACCTAGGTCTCCTCCTTCGCGTAGATCGGTTTCCTCACGACGCGCGCACGCTTCGGCTTCCCGCGCACGTCGATCGTCAGCGTGTGGTCGGGAGCAGAGCTCCCGGCCGGCACGTACCCCATGCCGATGCCGACGTCGAGCATCGGCGAGTGCGTCCCCGACGTCACCTCGCCGCCGCCCTCGATCGGCATGCCCTGGCGCGGGATCGCCTTCTCCTCCATCACGAACGCGACCAGGCGTCGCTCCGGCCCCGCGTCCCTGATCGCGCGGAGGTGCTCGGCCCCGGTGAAGTCCTTGTCGAGCGCGCACACCCAGCCGAGCCCCGCCGAGAGGGCGTCCGTGTCCTGTGTGATGTCGTTGCCGTGGAGCGGATAGCAGACCTCGAGCCGCAGGGTATCGCGGGCACCGAGGCCGCACGGCGTCGCGCCGGCCGCCACGACCGCGTCCCAGAGCGCGACGGCGTCCTCGCTCGCGCACATCAGCTCGACACCCGCCTCGCCGGTGTAGCCGGTGCGGCAGACCATCACTTCCACACCGTCGACCTCGCCCATCGCGTGCGTGAACGCTGCGGCCTCCGGCAGCCCGAGCGCCCCGATCGCGGTCGGGCCCTGCACGGCGAGGAGCGCGTACTCGGCAGAGGCGTCGCGCACCTCGGAGCCGCGGAGCTCATGTTCCTTCAGCCACTCGTACGCCGCCTGGCGGTTCCCGGCGTTGACGACGAGCAGGTAGTGGAAGGCGCCGATGCGGTAGGCGATCAGGTCGTCGACGATGCCGCCGCGCTCGTTCGTCAGCAGCGTGTACTGCGCCTCGCCGTCGCCGATGCGGTCGAGGTCGTTGGAGAGCAGGCCTTGCAGCAGAGCCTGGGCGTTCGGGCCTTCCACGTGGAGCTGGCCCATGTGGGAGACGTCGAACACGCCCCGATCACGCCGGACCGCGAGGTGCTCCGGGATCACGCCCTCGTACTGCACCGGCATCTCCCAGCCGGCGAACGGCACCATCCGCGCGCCGAGAGCGACGTGCCGCTCGTAGAGGGGCGTGCGGGCGAGCGCGGTCACGGCGCGACTCTAGCGCCACGCCACGCCCCTGGGCGCCGGTGCTCTCAGTCCTCGCGCAGGAAGGAGGGGATCTCGATGTCGGCGTCCGTCGCGGCGGCCGGCTCGGGGCGGCGCTCCGACCTGCCGGCGGCCGCACCGACCGGCGCCTCCACGCGGCGGCGGCGTGGCCGGCCGCCGAAGCCGGTGGCGATCACCGTGACGCGAATCTCGTCGCCCATCGACTCGTCGATCACGGCGCCGAAGATGACGTTGGCGTTCGGATCGGCATGGCCCGTGACGACCCCTGCCGCCTCGTTCACCTCGAACAGCCCGACGTTCGAGCCGCCCGTGATGTTGAGCAGCACGCCGGTGGCACCGTCGAGCGTGGTCTCGAGCAGCGGAGACGAGACCGCGGCGTTCGCGGCCTCCGTGGCCCGGTTCTCGCCGGACGCGGTGCCGATGCCCATCAGCGCCGACCCGGCATCGCGCATGATCGTGCGCACGTCGGCGAAGTCGAGGTTGACGAGCCCCGGCACGGTGATCAGGTCGGTGATCCCCTGGACGCCCTGCCGCAGGATGTCGTCCGCGATGCGGAACGCCTCGGTCACCGGCGTCTTCTTCTCGACCACCTGCAGCAGCCGGTCGTTCTCGATCACGATCAGCGTGTCGACACGGTCGCGCAGGCTCTGGATGCCGACCTCCGCCTGCTCGGCGCGGCGGCGACCCTCGAACCCGAAGGGTCGTGTGACGACGCCGACGGTGAGCGCCTCGAGCTCGCGCCCGAGCTCGGCGACGATGGGCGCCGCGCCGGTGCCCGTACCGCCGCCCTCACCCGCCGTGACGAAGATCATGTCGGCGCCCTTGAGCGCCTCCTTCAGCTCGTCGCGCGTCTCCTGTGCCGCTGCGAGCCCGACCGCCGGGTCTGCGCCGGCACCGAGGCCGCGCGTGGCCTTGGACCCGATGTGGATCTTGACGTCGGCGTCCGTCATCATCAGCGCCTGCGCGTCGGTGTTCACCGCGATGAACTCGACGCCGCCGAGGCCGGCCTCGACCATGCGGTTGACCGCATTGGTGCCGCCGCCGCCGACGCCGACGACCTTGATCACTGCGAGGTAGTTGCCGCCTTGGGTACTCATCGCTTCATCACCTCGACCTGCCTGGACGTCAAGCTCTCATCGAGCTAAGGAGTTGTTGGATCTGGCTTTCGGAGCCAGGGTACGGACTCCTTGTCGGCATTGTCAACGCAAATCTCAAGGGGTGGTCGAGGTCGTAGCCTCAACCTCTACCTGAGAGTAGAGGGTTGTGCCGGCCACGGGGCGCTCGGGCACGGAGACGTCGAGGTACCGGGTGCCCGCCGCGACGAGCGGCAGCACCCGCGCCGCGACGGCCAGCTTGAGGCGCACGTCGAGCGGGTCACCGAGGCGCACCTGGATGCCCGAGCGAAGGCGCAGCGTCAGCTCGTCGGGCGTGGTCGTGACCGACGTGACGCGACCCGGGAACCGTGAGCGTGCCAGCGGGGCGACCGCGTCGACGGCGGTGGCGAGGTCGCCGTCCGCCGTCGCGCCCGGCGTCAGGTGGACGTCCCGCTTCACCCAGATCCGGGCCAGCGTGGGCCTGGCCGTGCGGGGCACGGCGGCCATTACCCGGCCGCGCTCCGAGACGAGGAAGGAGCTCGCGCCCTGGCGCACGACGGCGACGGCGCGCTCGGGCGTGACGAAGACCCGAAGCGTGTGCGGAAACGCCCTGTCGAAGCGTGCCGACGCAACGGTGGGCAGTGCCTCGACCGCGCGCTCGGCAGCGGCCACGTCGAGCTTGAGCAGGCTCGTCCCGGTCGACGGCCGGAGGGCCTTGCGCACCTGCAGCGAGACGCCCGGCTGCGCCCCGCGGACGTCGAGCGTTCGCACACCGAAGACGCCTGTCTCCCGGGCGAGCAACCAGGCGACGAGGGCGCCGCCGAGGATCGCGAAGGCGAGGAGGAGCGAGCGGCCGGAAGGGACGAGCCGGGCGAGATCGAGACGTTCGCCCGGCTCTCGGCGCGGGAACGGGACGACGACGCTCTCCGCACGCGCACGGGGGCGCGATCCGCGATCGACTCGTCCCCCGTTGGCCACGTGACCGAGTTCGCCGCAGCCCTTAGCACCCCTTCACGGCGGCGGCGTGTGGCCCGGGCGCCCGTCAGAGCGCCGGCAACTCGATCTCGCCGAGGAAGACGACCTCGTGCTCGAGCTCGACGCCGTAGGCCTCGCGGGCACGGCGGCGGGCCTCCGCCATCAGCGCAAGGCAGTCGGCGGTGGTGGCGCCACCGGCGTTCTCGATGAAGTTGGCATGCACGGGCGAGATCATGGCACCGCCGCTCCGATAGCCCTTGAGGCCGCAGAGCTCCAGCATCCTCCCGGCGCCGAGCTCGCCCTCCGGATTCTTGAAGACGGAGCCGAACGTGCGCTTGTTCGTCGGCTGGGTCGCCTTGCGCAGCGCCACGAGCTCGGCGACACGTGCCTTGATCTCCGCGAGGGGCCGACCCGGCTGCAACCGGTACTCGACCGCCGCCACGACCTGGCCGTGACGCAGCTCGGAGTGACGGTACGAGAGCCCGAGCTCACCCGGTGTGAGCCAGCCTGTGCCGTCCGCAGTGGCGACGAGAGCGCGCGCGAGGATCGCCTTCCAGTCGCTGCCGTAGGCGCCCGCGTTCATCCACACGCCGCCGCCGGCGGTGCCGGGTATGGCGCACGCAAACTCGAAGCCGCCCAGGCCGGCGGCACGCGCCCGGTGCAGGCAGACCGCGTTCGTGGCGCCGCCGCCCGCGACCAGCAGGTCGCCCTCGGCGCTGGCCGCGGCGAGCTCCCCGCCGAGTCGCACCACGAGCAGGTCGACGCCGTCATCCGCGACGAGCAGGTTCGAGCCCAGCCCGACGGTGGCCACACCCAGCCCGGCTGCCGCGGCCTGCCGCAGGGCCTGCTCGAGCTCCGGGAGCGTCTGCGGCTGCGCGAAGGCGCGGGCGGGGCCGCCCGTGCCGATCGTCGTGAAGCGGGAGAGGACGACGTCCCGGTCGAAGGTCATGCGGTCAGCCCCGCCACGATCGCGCGCGCGATCTTCCACGGCTCCCCCACGCCGAACGTCACGATCACGTCACCGGGCCGCACCCACGCGAGCGCGAGCCGTGCCGCGTCGTCGAGCGACGGAGCCCAGCCCGCCCGCACGCCGGGAGGGAGCGCCTCGACGACGAGCCGGCCGCTGACGCCTGCGCGCGGCGCATCCCGTGCCCCCGTGACGTCGGTCACGATCGCCATGTCCGCGAGCCCGAGAGCCTGCCCGAGCTCCTGGTGGAGGTGACGTGTGCGCTCGTAGACGTGCGGCTGGTAGACGGCGATGAGCCGCCCCGTGGTGCGCTCCCGTGCCGTCTGCAGCGTCACGGCGAGCTCGGTCGGATTGTGGCCGTAGTCGTCGTACACGGCCACACCGCCCCGCTCGCCGACGAGCTCGAAGCGTCGGCCGGCGCCGGTGAACCGCACGATGGCAGCCTCCGCATCGGCGCGCGCCACCCCGGCGAGCTCGAGCGCGGCGAGCGCGGCGGCGGCGTTCTGGCGGTTGTGCGCTCCCGGGACGGCGAGCTCGAGCGCGACCGGCTCCAGCTCGGAGCTGAGCACGACGTGCGGCACCGTGGCGAGCCAGTCGTCGAAGAACGAGCGCAGCTCGCTCTCGGAGCCGTAGGCGGCGTGGTGGTCGAGCTCGACGTTCGTGATCACCGCGATCTGCGGGCGGAGCGCTCCGATCGAGCGATCCGACTCGTCGCCCTCGACCACGAGCCACCCGGCCCCCACGCCCGCGTTGCCGCCGAGCTGGGGGATCACGCCTCCGATGATCCACGCTGGGTCGTTCCCCGTCTCGGCGAGCACGAACGCGATCATCCCCGCCGTCGTCGTCTTGCCGTGGGCGCCGCCGACGACGATCGCCGGCTGGGCGGCGACCAGCTCCGCGAGGAAGTCGGCCCGCGGCGTGCCCTCGATCCGCTCCAGGTGCGCCGTCGAGACAATCACCTCCCACCCGTCGGGAGGAGACGGCTCGCCGCCCACGTCCACCTCGATGCCCGCGAGGGTGCGCATGAAGATCGTGTCGCGCACGTCCCAACCGCGCACGTCGGCGCCGAGCGCCCGGGCGACATTCGCGTAGGCGGACATGCCCGAGCCGCCGATCCCGACGAAGTAGAGCCGCCGGCCCCGGAGCGGCGCGGCGTCACGCGCCCCCGCCGGCCTGTCTGCGGCGGTCACCCGCGGCGCTCCGGCACGAGCGCGAGCAGCCCGTCCGCGATCGTGGCGGCGGCCGCGGGCCGTGCCATCGTCAGCATCGCCTCGCGCATGAGCCCGAGGCGCGGCCTGTCGCCGAGCAGCTCCTGCACGAGGGCCGGGACGCTGTCGACCGCGGGGTCGGGTACGACGACCGCTCCACCGCCCCGCTCGAAGTGGCGTGCATTCAGAGTCTGGTGGTCGGCGGTCGCGTACGGGTAGGGGACGAGCACCGCAGGCGTGCCGGCCGCGGCGAGCTCCCAGACGGTTCCGCCCGCCCGCGAGACGGCCAGGTCCGCGGCGGCGAGTGCCTCGCCGAAGTGGTCGGTCTGCGGAAGGAGCACGTAGCCGTCCCGGGAGACGCGCTCGCGCAGCGCGGGGTAGTCGCGCTCGCCGCAGATGTGCAGGACCGCAGGGCCTGCCTCGCCCCAGGCTGCGACCGCCATCTCGTTGAGCGAGCGTGCACCGGCCAGTGCTCCGAAGACGGCGACGACGTGGCCGTCAGGCGGCAGCCCGAAACGTGCACGTCCCTCGGCTCGGGTCGCTCCGAGGTGCGCGACGGGTATCGGCCTGCCCACGACCTCGTACTTGCCTCCGGTGCGCCCCGGCACGTCGTAGGCGAGGAAGACGCGGCGCGCGAAGGGCGCGGCGAGACGGTTCGCGAGGCCGAGGTGAGCGTCCGCCTCGGTGAGCGCAGCCGGAATGCCGCGCAGCCTGGCTGCGAGCACCATCGGCCCCGCCACGTAGCCGCCGCCCCCGAGGACGACGTCCGGCCGGCGGGCCTCCAGGATCCGCAGGCACGCGACGGGCGCCCAGAGGGCGCGCCACAGCGCCTTCAGGAGCGCGAGCGAGGGCCGGCGCGGGAAGCCGGAGATCGCGAAGTGGTCGAGCTCGAAGCCGGCTTCAGGAACCAGCTGCGACTCGACGCGGTCGCGGCTGCCGGCGAACGTCACGCTCGCTCCGCGTGCGCGGAGTGCTTCCGCCACGGCGAGCGCGGGCCTCACGTGCCCGGCGGTCCCCCCCGCCGCGACCACGACTACGAGCTTCGACGACTTTCCCATTCACGGCGATGTTAAGGAGAACGCCGACGGCGCCGAGCAGCACGATCAGCGAGGACCCTCCGTAGGACACGAACGGGAGCGGGATTCCGGTCAGCGGCGCGATGCCCAGCACGGCCATCAGGTTCACCGCCGCCTGCCCGCAGACCAGCGTCGTGAGGCCCGCGGCGAGAAGCTTGCCGAACGGATCGCGGCATGCGAGTGCGATGCGGTAGCCGGCCCACGCGAAGACTCCGAACGCGCCGATCACCATGATCGACCCGATCAGACCGAGCTCCTCTCCGACGATCGCGAAGATCATGTCCGTGTGCGCCTCCGGCAGGTAGAAGATCTTCGCGACGCCGTGCCCCAGCCCCTCACCGGTGATGCCGCCGGAGCCCATGCCGATGATCGCCTGCACCGTCTGGAAGCCCGCCCCCTGCGGGTCCTGCCATGGATCGAGGAAGCTGAGGAAGCGCGCCCGGCGGTACGGCTCCATGTAGACGGCGGCGGCGCCGAGCGTGACCGCGAAGGTGCCGGCGAGCAGGAAGAGGCGCATCGGCACGCCCGCCACGAGCAGGATGCCCGCCACCATCACGCACAGCGAGATGGTCGTGCCGAGATCGGGCTCGAGCAGCACGAGGACCGCGAAGAGGCCGACGACGAGCCCGAGCGGCTTCATCAGCTCCGCCATCGTGCGCGGGACAGGCCGTCGCGCGAGGTACGAGCACGCCCACACGCAGACGGCGAGCTTGGCGAGCTCCGAGGGCTGGAAGCTGACCGGGCCGAGCAGGAACCAGCGGCGGGCACCGTTGATCGGTGGCGCCACCGCGAGCACGGCAACGCACAGGGCGAGGGCGGCGAGGAGGAGCACAGGAGCGAGCAGGCGCAACCGGTGGTAGTCGAAGCGGGAGGCCAGCGCGAGCAGCACGAGGCCCGCCGTCGCGTAGGCGCCCTGCTTGACGAGGAAGGTCATCGGGTCGCCGGCTCCGAGGGCGGCGGAGGCGGACGTGGCGCTGAAGACCATGACGAGGCCGAAGGCGACGAGCCCCAGCGTGACGAGGACGAGGAGGCGCTGCTCGAGCTGGTTTCGGCTCACCCGTGGAGCTTCTGCACCAGCCTCCCGAACTCCTCCCCACGCCGCTCGTAGCTCTCGAACTGGTCGAAGCTGGCGCAGGCGGGCGAGAGCAGGACGATGTCCCCGGCGGA
>DAIOGR010000049.1:0-1475 GCA_036745155.1 Gaiella sp. | reverse complement strand
CGGTAGGCCGCCAGGCTGCCGTGACGGTCGATGTGGTCGGGCTCGAGGTTGAGCAGCACGGCGATGCGAGGCCGAAACGTCTCTATGTCCTCGAGCTGGAAGGAGGAGAGCTCGCACACGACCCACGCGTCCTCGGCAATCGTGCCGACGAGGCTCGTGAGCGGCCGGCCGATGTTCCCCGCCACTTCGGCGGGAACGCACGCCGCGGCGAAGACGGCGCCGAGCAGCGCGGTCGTCGTCGTCTTCCCGTTCGTGCCGGTGATCCCGAGAATGGGGTTCTGGAGCAGGCTGGCGCCCAGCTCGATCTCGGAGACGACCGGGATACGGCGCTCCCGCGCCGCTGTTACGACCGGCGCGTGCGACGGCACGCCCGGGCTCTTGACGAGGAGGTCGACGCCGTCCACGAGCTCGACGCCGTCGCCGCCCAGGACGACGCGGACGCCTGCTGCCTCGAGCCCGGCAGGATCGATCTCCTCGGAGCGATCGTGGGCGACCACCTCCACACCTCGGTCGCGCAGCACCTGTGCCGCCGCCCGCCCCGAGCGCGCGAGGCCGACGACGAGCACCCGGCGGGGAAGAACGGGCTGCATGGTCGCAGTATCGCGCGGCGACGCCGGTCTACGGACGCTGCGCGATCGTCACTCCGGTGAGGACGGCCGCTGCGCCGACCGCCATCGGCACGGTGAGCCGCTCGTCGAGGACGAGGGCGGCGAGGGTGAGGCCGGAGAGCGGCTGCAGGAACTGCAGCGTGCCGATGCGAACGATGCCGCCGCGGGCGAGCGCCCAGTACCAGCCGACGTAGCCGACGATGGACGTCACGACGGCGAGGAAGACGACCGAGAGCCACGCAGCCGCACCGGCATGCGGCAGCCCGTCCGCCAGCAGCACGGCCGCGCCAACCGGCCAGATCGCGAGCGCCGCGAGGCCGACCCCCCAGAACGTCGTGGCCCGACTCGGATAGCCGGTCGCGGCGAGCCTCGCCCCCGCCACGTAGCCCGCCGAGACGGCGAGGCCCGACACGAGCACGAGCAGGTCGCCGAGCAGCGTCGGATCGGTCGCGGACGACCCCACGCGGATGCCGATGATCACGACCTCACCGAGCAGGGCCACCGCGCACCCGGCGAGCCAGCGCCGCGTCGGCTTCCGTCGCGCGAGCAGCGCCGCGTAGAGGCCCGTGAAGACCGGCAGCGCGGCCAGGATGACGGCGCCGTGCATGGCAGACGTGCGCTCCTGCCCGACCGTGTAGACGAGCGGGAAGACGACGAAGCCCGTCACGCTGGAGGCGACGAGCAGGGCTCGACGGCGGCCTGGAGGGGCGAGCGGCTGCCGCATCGCGACGAGCAGCGGTAGCGCCACGACGCCGGCGAGCACGGTGCGCCCCACGGCGACGAGCAGCGGTGCCAGGTCATCGGTCGCGAGCCTCGTCAGCACCGGCGTCGCTCCCCACGCGACCATCACCAGCATGGCGACCGCGA
>DAIOGR010000048.1:9499-11176 GCA_036745155.1 Gaiella sp. | reverse complement strand
TGAAATAGGCGCAGTAGAAGAGGAAGAGGACGAGGAAGAGGACGAGCTGGTTCGACCCCCAGCTCCACCACACACCCCAGGACGCCTTCGCCCAGATCGAGCCGGTGATCAGCGTCAGGGCGCCGAAGATCGTTCCCTGGTGGATGGCGGTGTAGCTCTCGAGGTCGCGGCGCTCGCCGCCGAGCCAGAGCAGCCGCAGCGCCTTCCAGGCGCCCAGCCCGAAGCACGCGTAGGCGGTGAGCGCGATGGGCACGTGGAAGTAGAAGATCTTCTGGGAGATGCCCTGGTCGGCGTCTTCGGGCGCGACGAAGAAGACCATCGCGACCGCAGCGGCCATCAGCACGACGGCGCCGAGCGCCAGCGCAGGCAGAGCGCTATTCCGTGACGACGTATTCAAAGGAGGCCCAGGAGAGTATTGCGAAGACGGCATCGTAGAGGCCGAGGAAGAGCAGGTACTTGCCGCTCTCGGGCGAGATGCTGGCCCCCACGCCCCCTACGACCAGCGGGATCGAGAGCGGCAGCAGGAGGAGCGGCAGGATCACCTCGCGACCGCGGCTCACGGCGGCCATGGCGGCGAAGAGAGAGCCGACGACGCAGATCCCGAGGCTCGCCAGCAGGACTCCCGCCACGGCGGCCGCGTCGAGCGGCGCGAAGAAGAGCGCGAAGGCCGGCAGCGCCACGAGCTCGGCCACAGCCAGGAAGGTCAGGGTGGCAAGGGTCTTGCCGAGCCAGATCGCACTCCGGTCGCACGGCGCGAGCACGAGACCGTCGAGCGCCCCGGCCTCGTTCTCGGGCGACCAGGCGCGGGCCAGGCCGAGCAGTGCGGTGAACACGATCGCGATCCAGAGGAGGCCGTAGGCAGCGTCGTCGCTCGTGCCGGCGGGGAGGGCGAAATGGAATACGACGAGCGTCGCGAGCACGAACAGGAGCATCGCGGGGAGCGTGTCCTTCGCCCGCAGCTCCAGCCGGAGATCCTTGCGCGCGAGCGCGGAGACGTCCGCCAGGTACCCGATCACGCGAGTGCCAGCTGTCGAGTCGCGAGGGCGGACACGCGCTCCGGGTCGTGGGTCGCAAGGAGCACCGTGCGCCGGCCGGCGAGCTCCTGCAGCTCGCGGTCGAGCAGGGCGGCCCCCGCTTCGTCGAGCGCGGTGAACGGCTCGTCGAGCACGAGCAGGCTCGGGTCGTGGAGCAGGGCGCGGCACAGCGCCAGGCGCTGCGTCATGCCGCGGGAGTACGCCGCCACCCTCTCGCCGCGCGCCTCCCACAACCCGAACCGCTCGAGCAGCATCCCGGCCCGCTCGCGCCGTTCGGGGACGCGGTACAGTCGGCCGAAGAGCTCGAGGTTCTCGAGCGCCGTGAGGTTGCGGTAGAGCAGCGGCTCATGGCCCAGGTAGCCGAGATCGCCTCGCTCGGCGGCGACGTCGAGCGCCCCGCGCGTGGGAGCTGCGAGGCCGGCGACGATCCTGAGGAGCGTCGTCTTGCCGGAGCCGTTCGCCCCCGTCAGCAGGAGGAAGTCGTTGCGGACGAGCTCGAACGTGACGGCTCGCAGCGCCCATTTGCGCCCGTAACGCTTCTCGACGCGCGTCGCTCTGATCACCGTTCGGCCTCCGCCTCCCCAACTGCCCCCGGGGGCACTCGTCGTGCCCTGATGTCACGGTACCCGCGATCTCGTGCCGG
>DAIOGR010000048.1:7302-9399 GCA_036745155.1 Gaiella sp. | reverse complement strand
GGTCAGGCGAGGGTGTCGAGCACGACGAAGCAGAAGAAGACGACGCTGATCACCCCGTTGACCGTGAAGAACGCGGCATCGAGCCGCCGCAGGTCGCCCGGCCGCACGAGCGAGTGCTCGTAGAGGAGCAGCGCCGCCACGACCGCGACCCCCGCCCAGTAGAGGTACCCGGCGGAAAGCCCTGCTCCGACGGCGGCGAGCAGCACCACGCTGACGGCGTGGAAGAGGCGCGCGCCCGCAAAGGCCCCGGTCTCGCCGAACCGCGTCGCCCACGAGTGCAGTCCCTCCGCGCGATCGTGCTCGAGGTCGAACAGCGCATAGAAGAGGTCGAAGCCCGCTACCCACAGGCCCTGGGCGGCGAACAGCGCCCACGCCTCCCACGGCGCCTCACCCGTGACCGCGATCCACCCGCCGACCGGAGCCAGGCCCGTGCAGACGCCGAGCCAGAGGTGGCAGAGCCAGGTGAAGCGCTTGAGGTAGGGGTAAACGACGAAGAGCGCCACCGGGATCGGCCATAGCCACCGCACGACAGGATCGAGCTGGAAGACAGAGACGAGGTAGACGGCGAACGCCAGAGCGCAGAGCGCCCACACCTGGGCCCGTGTGAGGGTGCCCGCCGGTACCTCGCGCGAGGCGGTACGCGGGTTGCGCGCATCGATGCCGGCGTCGATCACCCGGTTCAGTCCCATCGCGAGCGTTCGCGCGCCCGCCATGGCGGCGGTGATCCAGAGCAGGTTTGCCCAGCCGGGGAAGCCGTCGACGGCCAGAAAGGCTCCTACGTAGGCGAACGGGAGGGCGAAGACCGTGTGCTCGAGCCGTACGAGCGACGCAAAGCGACGCGGCAGAGATGCGGCGGCCGAGCTCACGTCTGGCGGTGGCCGGAGCTCTGATCTCCCGCGGCGAGCTCGAGCCCGTGCACGAGAGCCGGCAGGATCACCGCGAAGCCGTCGCGGCACCCTCCCGGTGAGCCGGGCAGATTGACGATCAGGGTGGAACCGCGCAGGCCGGCGACGCCGCGGGAGAGAAGAGCATGCGGCGTCCGCTCCAGCGCGTCCGCTCTGATCGCCTCGGCGATCCCGGGCGCCTCGCGGTCGATCACCGTCCGGGTCGCCTCGGGAGTGACGTCGCGAGGCGTGAAGCCGGTGCCGCCCGTCGTGAGGACGAGAGCGGCCCGCGTGGCGAGCTCGGCGATTGCGTGCGCGATCGCCTCGCGCTCGTCGGGAACGATCCGGCGCGTCACCTCGAAGCCCTCGGCGCGCAGGAGGGCGTCGAGCGTGTCGCCGCTCAGATCCTCCCGTGTCCCGTGGTGGACGCCGTCCGAGACGGTCAGCACGGCGGCATCCACTCAGATCTCGGCCTTCGTCTTCTTGACGAGCGTGATCCCCGTGATCGTCATCGCCTTGTCGATCGCCTTGGCCATGTCGTATACCGTGAGCGCGGCAACGCTCGCCGCCGTGAGCGCCTCCATCTCGACGCCGGTCTGTGCAGTCGTCTCGGCGACAGCCTCGATCTCGACGCCGGCGGCACCCACCTGCAGGCGAACGTCGACGACGCTCAGCGAGAGCGGGTGGCACAGCGGGATCAGCTCACTGGTGCGCTTGGCCGCCATGATCCCCGCGAGCTGTGCAGTCGCGAGAGCGTCTCCCTTGGGGAGCTGGCGCAACCGTGCCAGCGTCTCCGGGGCCATCTCCACCGTGGCCCGAGCCACGGCACGGCGACGGGCGAGAGGCTTGTGGCCGACGTCGACCATCCGCACCGCCCCCGTCTCGTCGACGTGCGAGAGGTCGCTCATCGGCGCAGCGCCCGCTTGCCGAGCTCCAGCAGGCCCCGGCGGTGCCGGCGCACGGCCCCGACACGCGCGGCCACCCCGTCACCGTAGAGAGCACCCAGCGCTCCTCTGAACCCGTCGACGACCATGTCCGAATAGGGATACCACCAGGGAGGGGTGAGCCGCCCGCCGTCCCGGTCCAGGTACTTGAGCTGCGACATGGCGTAGAGGCCGTGCTTCGAGTGCGTCCGGCCGATGCCCGACTCCTTGCGCCCGCCCCACGGCGCCTGCCCCAAGCCGTACGAATAGGCGTGGTCGTTGACCCACAC
>DAIOGR010000048.1:5748-7202 GCA_036745155.1 Gaiella sp. | reverse complement strand
CGACCTCGGCGCCGCAGGCAACCGCATCGGCGATCAGGGCCTCGACCTTGGCGCGCTGCTCCTCGGTCACGAGCGGGCCGAGGTCGGTGCGCGGGTCGTCGCCGCGCCCGATCCGGAGGGCGCGGGAGCGCTCTCCCAGCCCGGCGAGAAAAGACTCGTACAGCGGGGCGGCCACGTAGATGCGCTCGACGCCCGAGCAGACCTGCCCGCAGTTGGCGAACGACGCCCACAGCGCACCCTCGATCGCACGGTCGAGGTTCGCGTCGTCGAGGACGAGCATGGGGTCCTTGCCGCCCAGCTCGAGCGTGAGCGGGCACAGGCGCTCGGCCGCCCGCGCGGCCACGACCCGGCCTGCCTCGGCCGAGCCGGTGAAGACGAGCTTGTGGACACCCCGCTGGCGCACGAGAGCGTCGCCGATCGTCTCGCCCGGGCCCTGCACGACGCGCACCAGCCCGGCCGGGGCGCCTGCGCGCAGGAAGAGCTCCTCGACGAGGCGTCCCGTCAGCGGCGTCAGCTCGGAGGGCTTCAGGACGACCGCGTTGCCCGCCGCCACGGCCGAGGCCGCCTGGGTGAGGGGCACGCCCAGCGGGAAGTTCCATGCGGAGACGATGCCGACCACCCCGACCGGCTCGTAGAGCAGCCAGGCCCGCTTGTGTGGCAGGTACGGCTGCGGCACCGGGATGCGCTCGCGACCGAGGACCTTGACGAGGTTCGCAGCGAGCCAGGAGAGGTTGTCGAGGCAGACGAAGAGCTCGGACGTGTAGGCCTCCACGAGCGGCTTGCCGGTCTCGCGGACGATCGTGCGGGCGACGTCGTCTCCCTCGGCGAGCAGCACGTGCGCGACCCTGCGCAGGAGCCGCGCCCGCGCCTCGAGCGGCTCGCGCGCCCAGCCCTGCTGCGCGAGACGGGCCTCCGCGACGATCTCGCCGATCGCGGACAGCTCCGTCACGGGGACACGGCCCACCTCGGCGAGCGTCGCGGGGTCGACGGAGACGAGCTCCTCGCGGGCGGACAGCGGGGTCGTGCTCACCCGCGCATCGTACTGCGGGCATCCAGCGCGGCGAGCTCCGTGTCGGCCCAGGCGGTGGGATCCCCGGCCAGCACCCGCGCCCGGATCCGGGCGGCCCTGGCGGCACGCTCGGCCTGCGGCAGCGTCAGCGCCTGCTCGAGTGCGCGCGAGGTGGCGTCGACATCGTCCGGATCGACGCCGATCGCCCACTCCCCGAGCTCCTCCCAGGCACCGGTGCTTCGCGAGAGCACGAGCACGCCGTCGCGCGTGTTCACGAGCGGTGCCTCCTTCGCGACGAGATTGAGGCCGTCCATCACGGAGTTGACGAGCAGCACGTCGTACTGCTTGTACGCCGCCACCGAGCTGGGGAAGTCGTCGCGGATGCTGAGCTGGACCGGTGACCACCCGGTCGTCTCGTAGGCCGTGTTGACGGCAGCCGCTGCCG
>DAIOGR010000048.1:3730-5648 GCA_036745155.1 Gaiella sp. | reverse complement strand
CGCGCACGAGCGCGGGCGCGACGTACAGGTGGTAGTCCTGGAACAGCACGACTGCATCCGGCGCCTGCGCGAGCTCCTCGGACACTGCTGCGGCAAAGCGCTCGTTGACGGCCACGTAGCCGTCCAGCCACGCCCCCAGCAGGTCGGCGTTCCCGCCGCCGAGCAGCGCCTGGAGGCCGTGCTGCACGAACCACAGGGCCGAGTTCGCGATCTCGTCGTAGAAACGCCGGTACGCCGCCGGGTCGTGCGCGACGAGCCGGAGCCGGAACGTGGCGCCGGACGCGCGCTCCTCGAGCGTCCCGGCTGCCGCGACGGCGCGCTCCTCCTCGCTCATGGCGCTGGCGATCCACGTGACGTCATGCCTGGCCACGAGGGGGCGCAACGCCGTCACGAGCCCCCCGGCACCCTGGTGCCGAACGCGGTTGCCTGCGGCGTCTCGCGCGTACCCGACCGGGCTGCGGTTGGAGACGACGATCAGCTGCCGCCGCGCGCGCGCCTGCCCAGGGACTGATCCGCCGGCTTCCATCGGTCTCAGGCGCAGGCCCGGAGTCCTCGCCACGCCCCTACGGCGTGGCGGGACGCTCGGCGAGCGTCACCTGCACTGCCTCACGCGTCTTGCCGCCCCGGAGCAGGGTGATCTGCACCTGCTGGCCGGGCAGCAGCAACGTGACCGCGCGCGAGACGTCCTGGGCGCTCGCCACCGGCGTACGGCCGATGCGGACGATCAGATCGCCGCCGAGAGTGATGCGGAGGCCGTTGTAGCTCTCCACGCGGCTGCCGCCGTGAATCCCTGCCTTCGCGGCAGGGGTGTTGGGCTCGACCTGCGAGACGAGCGCCCCGCGCCCGGCCGCGAAGCCGAAGCGGCGCGCGAGGCCGGGTGTGACGTCCTGGGTCGTGATCCCGATGTAGGCGTAGCTGACACGCCCGGTGCGGGTGAGCTGGTCGAGCGCGCGGCGGGCGATGTCGATCGGGATGGCGAACCCCACACCTTCCGCCGTGCCGCTGTTCGAGCGGATCTGCGCGTTGATCCCGATCACGCGCCCCCTGGCGTCGAAGAGCGGGCCTCCGGAGTTCCCGCGGTTGATGGGTGCATCCGTCTGGATCGCCCCGACGACGTTGTAGCTCGAGGTGAGCGATGCGATCGAGCGGTCGACGGCCGACACGACCCCGACCGAGAGCGAGCTCTGCTCGTTGAACGGGCTGCCGATGGCGGCCACCGGCGTCCCTACCACGACCATGTCGGAGTCTCCGAGCGGCACCGGAGCGAGCGTGTGGTCCGCGGGATCGACTCTGACGACGGCGACGTCGCTGAAGAGATCCCAGCCGACGATGCGCGCCGGCGCGCGATCTCCGTCCTTGAACTCCACGAACAGCTTGGCCGCGCCTTTCACGTCCTCGGACGAGGCCCCGTCGGGCAGCGTCGCCACGTTCGTGATCACGTGGGCGTTGGTGAGGATGGTGCCCTTCGCGTCGACGACGAAGCCCGACCCCTGCGAGAGCCCGTCGGGCCCGAGGTCTGCGTACAACGTCACGACGCCCGAGGCGCGCCCCGCGTAGATCGCCGCCGGGTCGAAGCGGTTGCCGAGCAGCGGCGCCGGGCCCGCGTCGGTCGTGGCGGTGGAGGCGGCTTCGGTGCCCGCGACGAGCACCGTGGTGCGCTCGCCGTCGCTCAGGCCGGTGACCGCTCCCAGCGCGAGCGCGAGGGCGCCGCCCAGGAAGGCTGCCACGAGAGCGGTCGCCGCGACGGCTGCAGGGCGCATGGGCCCAACTGTAGCCGGGGCGCCGCTCCCGCCCCTTTCCACGTGGAAACGCCCCGACGTGCCCTACGGGCCTGTCGCCGCACCGGGAAGCTCGAGCCGGCACACCGTGCGGCCGGGCCTGCTCTCGATCGTGACCGCTCCACCCATCCGCTCCGCCA
>DAIOGR010000048.1:0-3630 GCA_036745155.1 Gaiella sp. | reverse complement strand
GCCTCCGCCAGGGCATGCAGCTCCTCGGCCAGCAGCCGGGCGGTGTCGGTCAGCTCGACCTCCTCCGACTCGATTCGCAGGCTGCCGACGTCCATGCGCGAGAGGTCGAGCAGGTCCGTCGCGAGCTTCGTCAGCCGCTCGACCTGCCCGCGCGTGGTGGTCAGGAACTCGCGGCGCGTCTCCTCGTCGAGATCCTCGTCGGCGAGCAGCTCGAGGAAGCCCGAGAGCGAGAAGAGGGGCGTGCGGAGCTCGTGCGACGCGTTCGCGACGAACTCCTTGCGCGCCGAGTCGAGCTGCGCGACCTGGACGCGCATGCGGTCGAAGGCCGTGGCGAGCTGGCCGAGCTCGTCGTCGCCGCGGTCGACGATCGGCTCGTCGAAGTGCCCCTGCGCGATCCGATCCGCGGCCCGCTGCAGCCGGCGGATGCGCCGCGCGTGCATCGTTGCCGCGACGAAGCCCAGCAGGAGCGCGATCCCGAGCCCGGCGAAGGTGGCGTAGAGCATGCGGCGCTCGACGAATCTCACGGTCGCGAGCTGGTCGGCAAGGGACGCCGAGACGAGCACGATCGCGTTCGTGGGCACGATCCCGTTCGTCGGCAGCAGCTGCACGGCTGCCTCGCCGTACTCCTCCTCACGGCGGGTGACGCGTGCCCGCACCGTACGTCCCGTGCGCGCCGTCTCGCGCGCGACCGGGTCTCGCACGATCTCGGCGGACGTGCTCTCCGCCGAGTCGGACACGGGCGCCAGCGTGAGCGGGCTGGAAAGGACCTGGAAGACGACGACCCGCACGCCCAGCGTGTCGGCGAGCTGGCGAACGGCGCTGTCGAGCCGGATGGGGCTCGACAGGACGTCACTGCCGGCCAGGCCCCTGGTGACCGTGTTCGCGTTCGCCTCGAGCTGCTCGAGCTTGGCGTCGACCAGGTTGCGCTCGAGCGAGGGCACGACGATCGTGTACGCGGCGAGCAGGGCGCCGCCGACGATGCCGACGAGCGCCAGCGTCAGCTTGACGCGGATGCCACTGGAGAGCCTCATCCGTCGCGAAAGCGGTAGCCGGCCCCACGCACGGTCATGATCAGCTCCGGATCGCGGGGCTCGCGCTCGATCTTCTCCCGCAGGTGGCGGACGTGGACGTCGATCGTGCGGGGCTCGCGGTAGTCGGCACCACCCCGCAGACGCTCGAGGAGCTGTCGTCGCGAATAGACGACGCCGGGGCTCGCGGCCAGCAGAGCCAGCAGCTCGAATTCGACAAAAGTCAGTTGCACGGGCTCGCCCCGCACCTCGACCGTTCTTCGCGGCAGGTCGATCTTCAGCTCGCCACGGTCGATCAGCTCCTCCCGGCGTCCACCGACGTGCGGGGTGGCCGCCCGTCGCAACAGTGCCCGTACCCTGCTGCGGAACTCGCGGATCGAGAACGGCTTCGTGATGTAGTCGTCGGCGCCGAGCTCCAGTCCCAGCACCTTGTCCAGCTCGTCGTCCCGCGCGGTCAGCATGATGATGGGGACGGTGCTCTCGGCTCTCAGCCGGCGGCACACCTCGAGCCCGTCGAGCTGCGGCAGCATGATGTCGAGGACGACCAGGTCGACCTCTTCCTCTGCGAACCGTCGCAGCGCCTCGTCGCCGTCGCGGGCCTGCACGACGCGATACCCGTCACGCTGCAGCGGGTAGGTGAGCAGCGTCTGGATCGACTCCTCGTCGTCGACCAGCAGGATGGTGAGGGTTTCGGGCATCGTCCCTTTGTCGGTGTGGGGCGCGTCCGCGCCCTCGCCACCCCTAGACTAGCCCCCGGCATGAGGAAGGCCCGGCGACCGATCCCTGACGGGCGTGCCCTCGGGATCGGCAGAGGAGACCGAGCCGCGGCAGGACGCGACGGCGAGGAGGCCCCCATCGCCGCTGAGTCACCTGCCCCCCGTCAGGCTGGTCGCAGGGCCCGGCGTGGTTCGGTGGAGCGGCCGATCAACAGCCGGCTCGTCCGGACGACGCTCTTGCTCGTCGTCCCCGCGCTGCTGCTGGCGTCCTTCACGGTCGCGCGGACGGGGCCGCTCCCGGCCCCCCTCCTGCCTCCCTCGTTCGACGCAGCCTCGGCCGTGGCCACGGCGACGGAGCTGGCGCGAGACCATCCCAGCCGGGTGCCCGGCTCGGCGCTCGCCGAGGGGGCCGCCCGCTGGTACAAGGACAAGCTGGCGCTCTACGGGCTCGAGACGCGCGACGACACGTGGGAGGAGAACGTCCCGGGTCTCGGGCGCGTCCGCCTGCACAACATCGTCACGACCGTGGCCGGGGACACCGAGACCGCGATCGTCTTCGTCGCTCATAGAGACAACACCGGCGAGGGGCCGGGCGCGAACACGAACGCGTCGGGGACGGCGGCGCTGATCGAGCTCGCGCGCGGCTATGCACGGCTCGGGACGGTGGCCGGGAGGCCGCAGCCCCAGCACACACTCGTCTTCCTCTCCTCGGACGGAGGGGCGTACGGCGGCTACGGGGCGGAGCGGTTCGCGTCCACGTCCCCGCTCCGGCACAACCTGCTGGCCGTCGTCTCGCTCGACGGCATCGCCGGGCGCGCCCGTCCCCGGCTGGAGCTCTCGGGCTTCGGGTCGCGCTCGCCCGCTCCGGCCCTTGTGCGCACCGCGTCCAGGCGGGTCGCCGAGCAGACGACGCGCGAGCCGGCACGCCCCGACTGGCTGACGCAGCTCGTCGACCTGGGGATCCCCTTCGCCTACGGGGAGCAGGCACCGTTCCTGGGGCGCGGCATCTCCGCCGTTCGCCTCGCCACTGCCGGCGACGGGTCGACGAATGCCGCGGCGGACACGCCCGAGAACCTCGACCCCGCCCGCTTCGAGCGGCTCGGACGGGCCGCGGAGGCGCTCCTCAACTCTCTCGACGCGAGCATCGCGCTCGCCGGCGGCACCGCGGGCTCGGTCTACCTCGGCAACCGGGCCGTGCGCGGCTGGGCAATCGAGCTCGTGCTGCTGGCGTCGCTGATCCCGTTTCTCGTGGGTGCAATCGACCTGTACGCCCGTTGCCGCAGGCGCAGCGCGCCGCTGCGCGGCGCCTGGCTGAGCCTCCGTACGCGCCTGGGCCTGTGGCTGTGGGTGGGGGCGGTCGTCATGCTCGGCGCCTTCGTGGGGATCTTCCCGCGCGAGGGATCGCTGCCGCCGGCTCCGCACAGCCCGGCCGTCTCCGGCTGGCCGATCGGGGGCCTGCTCGCCCTGCTGGCGCTGGTCGCACTGGGATGGGCGCGCACCCGGTTCATCCTCTCCGCCAACCACCCCGCCGGGCCGGCCGACGAGCTCGCCGGCTACGCGGTCGCGCTGGTCGCCCTCGGGGGCGTCGCGCTCGGCACGGCTGTCGCGAACCCCTACGCCCTGCTCTTCCTGGTGCCGTCCCTCTACGCCTGGCTCTGGTTGCCGCAGGTGCAGTCCCGCTCGAGCTGGGCGCGCGACGCGCTCTACGGCATCGGGCTGGTCGGCCCCGCGCTCGCCCTGGTCGCCGTGGCGCAACAGCTCGACCTCGGTCTCGACGCTCCGCTCTATCTCGCGGCGCTGATGACGCTCGGGTTCGTGCCGTGGCCAACGGTGCTGGCCTTGCTCGCCTGGGCGGCGATCGCCGCCCAGCTCGGCGCCCTTGCGGC
>DAIOGR010000047.1:0-11488 GCA_036745155.1 Gaiella sp. | reverse complement strand
TGATCGAGCGCAGCCTCTCGATCGACAACATCTTCGTCTTCGCGCTGATCTTCGCAAGCTTCGCCGTGCCGCTCGAGCGCCAGGGACGGCTCCTCTCGATCGGGATCGTGATGGCGCTCGTCCTGCGCGCGGTCTTCATCGTGCTCGGCGCCGCCCTGCTCGACGCGTTCCACTTCACCATCTACCTGTTCGGCCTGCTCCTCGTCGCCACCGGGATCAAGCTCGCCCGGCACTCGAGCGAGGAGATCCACCCCGAACGCAACGTCGTGCTCCGGCTGCTGAAGCGGATCTGGCCCGGCGCCACCGTCACCGCCGCCGTCATCGTCGTCGTCGCGACGACCGACCTGATCTTCGCGATCGACTCGATCCCCGCCATCTTCGCGGTCACCGACGACGCCTTCATCGTGTTCGCCGCGAACGCGTTCGCGCTGCTCGGGCTCCGGTCACTCTACTTCCTGCTGGCCGGGATGATGGAGCGCTTCGCCTACCTCACCCACGGGCTCGCCGTCGTGCTCGTCTGGGTCGGCGCGAAGATGCTGCTCACCGACGTCTGGAAGATCCCCACGTGGCTCTCGCTCGTCGTCATCGTCGCCGTGCTCACGATCGCGATCGGACTGTCCTTCCTCCGCACCCGCGGGCAGGGAGGCGCGCGAGAACAGGTAGCTACGTGAGCCGCTGGACGTTCCTCTCCCACCACGCACAGGTACTCCTCTGCGTCGCCCGCGACCCCGACACACGGCTGCGCGACATCGCCGCCGAGGTCAGGGTCACCGAGCGGGCCGTGCAGGCGATCGTCAACGACCTCGTGGCCGAGGGGTACCTCACCCGCACCCGCGTCGGCCGGCGCAACCACTACGAGGTCAACCCCGACGTCCGGCTGCGCCACCCCATGCAGCACGACCTCGACGCCGGCACGCTGCTACGGCTGCTCGGCCCGGGCCGCACGCGATGAGGGGAGCGATGCTGCGGGTTTACCGCGCGCCGCTCCGCGACAGCGCCGATGCGACGCCGGCTCCTCCGAGGCGAGGCTTCACACGATGACCGGTCTCGGGCAGGATCAAGGAGTGCGCGACGCCGTCGACGTGATCCTGCGTGACGGCAGCACGATGCGTCTGCGCGCCCCCACCCAGGCGGACGTCCCGGGCATCGTCGCCTTCTTCGAAGGCCTCTCCGTCCACAGCCGCTTCCTGCGCTTCCACGGCCTCGCCGCGGCAGGCGAGCGCTTCGCCCGCACGCTCGTCGAGCCCGACTGGGAAGAGAAGGGCTCGTTCGTCGGCGTCATGGGGGAAGAGGACGAGGAGCGGATCGTGGCCCTGGGCAACTACGTGAGGCTGCGCGACAGGCACACCGCCGAAGCCGCCTTCGCGGTCGCCGACGACGCCCAGCGCAACGGCATCGGCACCCGCCTGCTCGAGCAGCTCGCCGCCCGCGCCTCGGAGCACAGCATCGACGCCTTCGTGGCCGAGGTGCTGCCCGAGAACGCGACCATGCTCGGCGTCTTCGAGAACGTCGGCTTCCGCGCCACCCGCGCCCTCGAAGGCGGCGTCTACGAGGTGCGCTTCTCGATCGAGTCGACCGAGGGGTACCGGCAGCGGGTCGACGAGCGCGACCACGTCGCCGTCACAGCGTCCCTCCGCCCCTTCTTCCAGCCGGCCACGGTCGCCGTCATCGGCGCTTCCGCGCGCCGCGGCTCCATCGGCGGCGAGCTCTTCCGCAACATCCTCGCCGGGGGCTTCACCGGCGCTGCCTACCCCGTCAACCGGAGCGGCGAACCGGTCGCCGGCGTCCGGGCCTACAGCTCGATCGAGGAGATCAGCGATCCGGTCGACCTCTGCGTGATCTGCCTCCCCGGCGACCGTGTCCTCGCCGCCGCCGAGGAGGCGCTCCGCAAGGGCACGCGCGCCCTCTGCGTGATCTCCGCCGGCTTCGCCGAGATCGGGCCCGAGGGACGAGAGCGCCAGGAACAGCTCCTCGCCCTGATCCGGGCCCACGGCGCGCGACTCGTCGGCCCGAACTGCCTGGGGATCGCGTCGGCTGCGGTCGGTCTCAACGCGACCTTCGCGCCACGCGCGTTCCCGACCGGCCGGATCGGCTTCTCCTCCCAGAGCGGAGCCCTCGGCCTCGCGCTGCTGGAGCGCGCGGAGGCCCGCGGCCTCGGCATCTCCGCCTTCATCTCGATCGGCAACAAGGCCGACGTCTCCAGCAACGACCTGCTCGAGTGGTGGGAGGAAGACGAGGCGACCGACCTCGTGCTCATGTACGTCGAGTCGTTCGGCAACCCGCGCAAGTTTGCCCGCATCGCACGGCGCCTCGCCCGCGAGAAGCCCGTGCTCGCGATGAAGAGCGGTCGCTCTCGCGCGGGCCGCAAGGCCGCCGGGTCGCACACCGCCGCCCTGGCCGGCTCGGACACCGCCGTCGACGCCGTGTTCCGCCAGGCCGGTGTGATTCGCGCCGACACCCTGGGCGAGCTCCTCGACGTCGCCGCCCTGCTCTCCAGCCAGCCGGTGCCCAAGGGGCGCCGCGTCGCCGTGCTGACGAACGCGGGCGGGCTCGGGATCCTCTGCGCCGACGCCTGCGAGGCCGCCGGCCTCGAGCTGCCGCAACTCGCCGAGGAGACGCGCACCACCCTCGCCTCCTCGCTGCCCACCGAAGCGTCTGTGGCGAACCCCGTCGACATGCTCGGGTCGGCCACTGCGGAGAGCTTCCACACCGCCCTGCCCGTGATCCTCGCCGACCCGGGGGTCGACGCAGTCATCGTCCTGTTCGTACCGCCCGTCGCCGTCGAGGCCGCCGACGTGGGCACCGCGATCAGCCGGGCCACAGCCGAGGCGGGCGAAGCCGGCAAGCCCGTGCTCGCCGCCATCCTCGCCGCCACCGGAGCTCCCGCCACGCTTCGCTCCGCCGCCAACATCCCGTCCTTCGCCTACCCGGAAGCAGCGGCCAAGGCGCTCGGCCGCGCCGTCGAGCACGGAGAGTGGCTTCGCCGCTCCGCCGGCACCGTCCCGCCGCTCGACCACATCGACGCTGATGCGGCCATAGCGGTCGTCTCTGCTGCCCTCGGCCACGCGGACGAGGCGTGGCTCGACCCGGCAGCGACACGGCGGCTGCTCGAGGCGTACGGCATCCCCCTCGTCGGCGAACGGCTCGCCACCACGCCGGACGAGGCGGTGGCGGCCGCCGAGGAGCTCGGCTACCCGGCCGTCGTCAAGACCGCCGAGGCAGGCGCCCACAAGACCGAGACGGGCGGCGTCGCGCTCGACCTCGCAGACGCCGACAAGGTGCGAGAGGCCGCGACGCGCATCGGGTGCCCCGTCATCGTCCAACCCATGATCGCGGGCGGAGTGGAGCTGCTCGCAGGCGTCGCGCAGGATCCCGTCTTCGGCCCCCTCGTCGCCTTCGGCCCGGGCGGCGTGTTCGCCGAGCTGATCGGAGACGCGCACTTCCGTCTCACCCCCCTCACGGACGTCGACGCGGACGAGCTCGTCACCTCGGGCAAGGCGGGCAGGCTGATCGAGGGCTTCCGTGGCGCCCCGCCCGCGGACGCGGCCTCTCTCGCGGACGTCCTGCACCGCCTCTCCGCGCTCGCAGACGACCTTCCCGAGCTCGCCGAGCTCGACCTCAACCCGGTGATCGGCCTCCACGACCGCGCCGTCGTCGTCGACGCGCGCATCCGGCTCGCCCGGCCGCACGTGCGTTCCGACGCCAAGAGCTGGTAGCCCAGCATGGAGGGCCACGCCACCCTCCGCGAGCAGGCGCGGCAGCTGAGCGACCGGGCCCTGCCCGTGATCGCCCTGGCGGCGATCGTCAGCGGCGGCGCCCTCTGGCTACTCGACCAGGAGCGCCCGGCCGACATCGCCTGGGCAACGGGAGCGGCCTTCGTGCTGGTGCCACTCGTGCTCGCGACCATGCGCTCGCTGCTGCGCGCAGACGTCGGCGTCGACGCGATCGCCCTCGTGGCGATCGTCTGGGCCCTCGCGCTCGGCGAGTTCCTCGCCGCCGCCATCGTCGCGCTGATGATGTCCGGAGGCGCTGCGCTCGAGGCGTGGGCCGCCGGACGTGCGCGTCGCGAGCTCCACCTCCTCGTCGAGCGCGCGCCCCGCATCGCACATCGGTACGTGGACGGCGCCGTCGAGGAAGTGAAGGTCGACGAGCTGCAACCGGGCGACATCGTTGCCGTGCGGGCCGGCGAGGTCGTCCCCGCCGACGGCACGGTGGCGAGCGACGAGGGAGTCCTGGACGAGTCGGCGCTGACGGGCGAGGCGCTGCCGGTCACGATCTCGCGCCACGGGCACGTCCGCTCCGGGACGGCCAACGCCGGCGACACCTTCGACCTCCGCGTCACCCGGGCGGCGGCACAGAGCGCCTACGCCGCGATCGTGCGCCTCGTACGCGCGGCGGAGACGGATCGCGCGCGTTTCACCCGTCTCGCGGACCGTTACGCCGCCTACTTCCTGCCCTTCTCGCTCGCAATCGCCGGTATCGCCTGGCTCGCGGCGGGCGACTCGAAACGCGGCCTCGCCGTGATGGTCGTCGCCACACCGTGCCCGCTCATCCTCGCCGCGCCGATCGCGTTCGTGGCTGGGCTGTCGCGGGCCGCCCGAGCCGGTGTGATCGTGAAAGGCGCCGGTGCGCTGGAGCGGCTCGGCGCGGCCAGGACCGTGCTGCTCGACAAGACGGGCACGCTCACCCTCGGGCAGCCGGAGCTCGAGCGCATCGTCACCGTCGGCCACCTCGACGGCCGGGAAGCACTGCGGCTCGCCGCCTCGCTCGACCAGATGTCCGCACACGTGCTCGCCGAGAGCCTCGTCGACGGGGCGGCGCACCGCGGGATCGAGCTGGCGCTCCCGACCGGCGTCAAGGAGGAACCGGGACGCGGCATCATCGGCGACGTGGAAGGGCACCGGGTCGCGGTCGGCTCGAGCGCGTGGCTCGAGGGCAACGGCTACACGGGCGTGCGCAACCACGCACGCGACCAGGACGACGGCGACCAGGCGGGCCGCGCGAAGATCCTGGTCGGCGTCGACGGGGCGTTGCAGGCCGTGTTCGTGATGGGTGACCGGCTGCGCCCGGGCGCGGACACGCTGGCGCGGGAGCTCCACGACGCCGGCATCGCCCACGTCGCGCTCGTCACCGGCGACCGGCCGGAGGTCGCCGACGAGGTGGCCCGCAACGCCGGCATCGAGCACGTCTACGCCGAGCAGACCCCTGAGGAGAAGCTCAACGTGGTGCGGGCCATCCGCGGCCGTCCGGGCTTGAGGAACGTCGTCATGGTGGGCGACGGCATCAACGACGCGCCGGCGCTCGCGCTGGCCGACGTCGGCATCGCCATGGCGGGCAAGGGTGCGACGATCTCGTCCGAGACGGCCGACGTCGTGATCACCGTCGACCAGGCCGACAGGATCGCGCTGTCCGTGCGCATCGGCCGCCGCTCGCTCGGCATCGCACGCCAGAGCGTGGTCTACGGTCTCGGGCTTTCGGTCGCGGCCATGATCGTCGCCGCGTTCGGCTACCTCCCGCCCGTCTGGGGCGCGCTCTTCCAGGAAGTGATCGACGTCGCCGTGATCCTCAACGCCCTGCGCGCCCTCCACGGGTGATTGCCGCAAGTGCGGACAGGGAACGCCGCAGGGCGATCCGCGTCACCCCCGATGCAGCCTCGAGCACGGAAGGCGACGATCGGAGCAGACCCTGACAGGAGGAAAGGCCATGAAGGTGCAGGACGTGATGACGACCGATGTGGCGACGACCGCCCCGGATGTGCCCCTGAAGCAGGCGGCGCTGGAGCTGGTGCGCCGCAGGATCTCGGGAATGCCGGTCGTGGACGACGAGCGACACGTCCTCGGCGTCGTGTCGGAGGCGGACATCCTCGCCAAGGAGGGCGACGACCGCCGCGGAGGCGGTGGCTTCCTGCAGTGGCTCGTCGATCCCGGCGACCCCTGGATCACCGCGCGGTTCGATGCGGTGACGGTGGGCGAGGCCATGTCCGAGCCGGCGCAGACGATCACAGCGGAGCGGCCGCTGGCCGAGGCCGCGACGATCATGCTCGACGAAGGGATCAATCGCCTTCCCGTCGTCGACACGGATGGCAAGCTCGTCGGGCTCGTCAGCCGCGGCGACCTGGTACGAGCGTTTGCGCGCCCGGACGACGAGATCCGCCGCGAGATCCAGGAGGACGTGATCCGGAGAGCGCTCTGGCTCGACCCGGCCACGGTCGACGTCACGGTCGCGAACGGCATGGTCACGCTGGCCGGCGAAGTCGCGTCAGCCGCCGATGCCGAGTTGCTGCCGACGTTCACCCGCAAGGTGCCGGGCGTCGTCGAAGTGAGCTCGACGCTGACCCACAGGTCGTCGTAGAACCGAGGCGCTCCTCGCCCACGCTTCTCGGATGAGCGCCGCTCGGAGCCCATTTCAGAATGACGGTTCGTCGCCGGAGCGCGATGGGTGCGTGCGATGCGAGGACGCAGGGAGCCCCGATAGCAGCGCTATCGGGGCGACCGAGGACGAAGCAGCGTGCGCGCACAGCGCGTTCCGGCGGCACAAGGCTTCATTCTGAAATGGGCTCTTAGAGCCCGGCGGCGTACCCGTCGCCCCGGCCGTCCGAGCCCCCGACGAGCGCGCCGTCCAGCCGCAGGATCGCCTGTCCGACCCCGAAGCCGTGCTGATCGTGGGCGCGCCGCACGTCGTGCCCGAGCCCGCGTAGTCGGGTCTCTTCGTGCCAGAGGCCCGGCTCGAGCTCCACCACACGGCCCTCGTCGACCCGCCAGCGCGGCGCGTCCAGGGCCGCCTGCGGGTCGTCGGCGTGGTCGACGAGACGGTGAACGACCTGGAAATGGCCCTGCGGCTGCATGGGGCCGCCCATCACCCCGAACGGCCCGAGCAGCCGACCCCCCTCGAGGAGCATGCCGGGGATGATCGTGTGGAACGGCCGCTTGCCGGGCGCGAGCGCGTTCGGATGCCTGGGGTCGTCCGCGAAGCCGGCGGCACGGTTCTGCAGCACCACGCCCGTCCCCGGCGCGACGACGCCGGACCCGAACGAGCCGTACACGCTCTGGATCAGCGAGACGGCGTTGCCGTCGCCGTCGACCGCGCACAGGTAGGTCGTTCCCCCGCGAGGCAGCGCGAGCGCCGGGTCGAGCGCCGCGTCGGGGTGCACGAGGCCCCTCAGGCGAGCGAGCCGCTCCGCGTCGAGGAAATCCGCGGGCAGGGGCCCGTCGTGGACGACGGCCCGCGTGTCGGCCAGGGCGAGCTTCATCGCCTCGAGTTGGGCGTGCAGCCCCGGTTCGAGCCCGTCGTAGAGCGCGAGCGCAAGCAGCGCCGCCGCCCCTTGCCCGTTCGGCGGCAGCTCGCACACCTCGACGCCTCGGTAGTCGAAGCGCAGCGGCTCCACCCACTCCGACCGATGAGACGCCAGATCGGCCTCGGCCAGCCACGTAGCCTCTGAGATCGCTACCGCCACCGTCCCCGTGTAGAAGGCGTCTGGCCCCTCGGATGCGATGCGGCCGAGCGTGCGGGCGAGGTCCGGCAGGGCATATCGGCCCCCGAGCGAGGGCGCCGGCCATGGTGCCCGCTCGGCCCGCGACCATTTGTCTGCGATCCGCGCCGTGCAGGCGATCCCGGACTCGGCCAGGCCGGCAGCGTGTGTCAACGCCTCGTCGAGCCCGAACCTGCCGAACCGGTCGGCCAGATCCGCCCAGAGGCGCACCGCCCCGGGAACCGTCACCGACCGAGGCCCCTCTTCGGCGACGCCCTCTCCTGTCAGTACAGCAGGCGAGCGTCCCGAGCCGTTCAGCCCGTACAGCACGCCTGCGTCCCACACGAGCGCGAACGCGTCGCCGCCGAGGCCGTTGTCGGTCGGCTCCGCCACGGTCAGCACCGCCGCAGCCGCCAGGGCGGCGTCGACCGCGTGCCCGCCCCGCTCGAGGGCGCGCAAGCCCGCCCGTGTCGCCAGTGGGTGGCTCGTCGCGATCATCGCCTCACCTGCCACCGCCGGCATGCGACGCCAGCCGCTCTCGTGGGCCGAGCCGGGCCGGAAAAGCGCGTCGAACTCGATGTGCACGCGGGAAGCATCGCACGCCGGAGGGCCGGCAGGCCCGGCGCCTACACTGGGGACATGCAGGCCGGGATGCATCCGTTCGATGTCGAGGAGACGCGTCGGCGACTGAGCGAGCGGGGCGGCGGCTACGAGGTCGTCCACAGCTCCCCCGGCCTCGAGATCGGCGTCTACGTGCTGGTCGCGCCGGAGGCCGACCGCCAGCAGCCCCACGATTTCGACGAGGTCTACGTCGTCCTGGAAGGAACCGGCGTGCTCGAGGTGGAGGGCGAGACGGCCTCGCTCCGGGAAGGGCAGGCCCTCTTCGTCCCCGCCGGCGCCGAGCACCGGTTCACGGCCTACGAGCAGCTCTCGCTCCTCGTCGTCTTCAACGGGCCCCACTCCGGCTGACCACCGCCTCCCGGATCGCTTCACAAGCGGAGAGCCCGGATGTACCCTGGTCGTGCGACCATGAGCCAACCGCGCGAAGTCAGCTTCAAGCGGCCCCGCACACCTCACTACGACGATCCGGCAGCGGTCGGAAGGCGCCTGTTCGAGGGACGCGTCGAGGCGGGCCTGAGCCAGCGCGAGCTTTCCTTCCCCGGCTGCAGCGCCGCCTACATCTCGCGCATCGAGCGTGGCGAGCGCGTGCCTTCCTTGCAGGTGCTACGCGAGCTCGCGCACAGGCTGGGGCTCTCCGAAGCAACGCTCGCATACGGCAGCGAGACCCTCGACACGAGAGTCGCCGGCTGCATCCGCGAGGTCGAAGTCGCCCGCTCGCAGGGCGACCGGGAGGCCGAGGCTCGCGCCTACCAGGCCCTTGCCAGGACTGCCAGCGCTGCCGCCCGCTCTCTCCTCTCCGGCCAGAACCGCTGATCCCCGATGGGGCGTGACGCCGACATCGTCGTCGTCGGCGGCGGGATCGCGGGCGTGGCCACCGCGAGGGCGCTTGCCCAGGGTGGCCGCGGCGTCGTGCTTCTCGAGCAGTTCGCACTGGGCCACCCGCGGGGCTCGAGCCACGGCGGCTCGCGGATCTTCCGGCTGACGTACCCGGACGCCCACTACGTCCGGCTCGCACAGGGTGCCCTGGCAATGTGGCGCGAGCTCGAGGCCGAATGGGGGGAGACGCTGATCATCCGCACCGGCTCCCTCGACTTCGGCTCGCTCGTGAGCGAGAACGCCCGCGCGCTCGCGTCGTGCGGTGTCGGCTACGAGCTCCTGGACGGCTCCGAGGTGACGGCACGATGGGGGCTCACGGCAGCGCCGGCAGAGCGGGCGCTCTACCAGCCGGACGGTGGCGTCACGCTCGCCGACCGGGCGCACTCCGCATTCGTCGCCGCAGCCTGCGCCGCAGGAGCGGAGGTGCGCGAGGGCGTGCGTGTAACCGGTCTTGCTCTCGAGCGAGGCGCTGTCCGTGTGTCGACCGGTCACGACGAGATCGTCGCCCGGGCCGTGGTCGTCACGGCAGGCGCGTGGGCGCCCATGGTGCTCCGAGGGCTCGGGATCGAGCTGCCGGTCGTCCCTACCAGGGAGACGGTCACGTATTTCGATCTCCCGGCCGCGGCTGACCTGCCCCCACTGATGGACAGCGCCATCCCCACGGCCGGCGACTACGGGCTGGCACGACCCGGCCAGATCTCCTACTCGCTCGCCGCACCCGGCATCGGACTGAAGGCCGGGCTGCACCATGCCGGCCCCGTGGCCGATCCCGACGAGGACGGCATCCCCGATCCGGCGATCGTCGAGTGGGTGAGCGACTGGGTGGCCGCGCGCTATCCGAGCGCACGCCCCTCGTCGACAGGGCCCGAGACCTGCCTCTACACGAACACCGCCGACGAGAGCTTCGTGCTGGAGCGCCACGGACGGGTCGTGATCGGCTCTGCCTGCTCCGGCCACGGGTTCAAGTTCGCGCCGGCGCTCGGCCGCACGCTCGCAGCCCTTGCCCGCGAGGCCGCCGAGTCGTAGGGGGCGAGCCCGCCCTGCTTGCCCGGGCCTACTTGGAGGCCTGCAGGACGTACGCGGCGACGTCCTGGATGTCTTCCTCGCTCAGCCGGTCGCCGAACGCGGGCATCGCGCCCTGGCCGTTCGTGACCCGGGCGACGATGAGCGCCTCGGTGAGCCTGGCGTTGCCGTCGAGCGACGGGCCGACCTGGCCGGCCGCGCCCGCGTCCGCGAGGGTGTGACAGGCGCCGCACCCCGAGCTTGCGAACAGCTCCTTGCCCCTGGCCGCATCACCTGTGGCCGAGCCGCTCGTCTCGGTCGGCTGCGTCACCGTCCCGCCGCCGCCTCCGGTCTCGCGCCCGACGAGGTAGCCGGCCGCCGCGAAGGCCAGCGCCAGCCCGACGGCAGCGAGCACGAGCCCGCCCTCCGCCGCCGGGGCGCTCCAGCCCCGCCCGCCCTTGGCGGGCTCGGGAATGCCCCGCTCGTCGAAGGTCGCCACACCGGCCTTGCCGCGCACCGTCTGGAGCACGTTCCAGAAGAAGAGCGCCTGGGCCGCGGCGAGCACGAAGACCAGGGGCAGCGAGATCCGCGTGATCGTGTCGTAGCTCGACGGCAGCACCGACCAGCGCCGCGGGGCGCCGTCGAGGCCCTGCACGAGCCAGAGGCCGAAGACGAGCATGCCGACCACGAACGTCGTCCAGACGTGCACCCAGGCCATCCGCTCGCTGTAGAGCGCCTTGCCGGTCAGCTCGGGCAGCAGCGCGTAGGTGGCACCGAAGATGAGCAGACCGATGTTGAGCATCGCCATGTGGTGGAAGTGCCCGACGATCCAGAGCGTGTTGTGCACCGCCACGTCGAGAGCGATCGTCGCGTTGACGACGCCCGAGAGACCGGCGAGCAGCCAGCCGACGAGCCCGAAGAACAGCGCTGTCGAGGCCGGTGTCCAGCGAAAGCGGGAACGGTAGATCGTGAAGCCGAGGCTGTACAGCGAGAGCGCGGACGGCAGCACGAGCGAGAAGGTCATCGGCTGCATGGCGGTGTTGATCTGCGCCTGCAGCGTGCCGTCCGGGTAGTCGAGGTAGATGTGGTGCGCCCAGACGAGCACGTTGGCGATCACCGCCACCGTCCAGGCGATCGCGATCACGTGCCCGGCGACGAGCTCGCGGCCCGCATAGCGTGGGATCAGCCAGTAGTACGCCGCCACGGCGGGGAAGAGCAGCAGGTAGACGACCGGGTGCCCGAACCACCAGAGGATGTTCTTTGCGAGCAGGATGTCGGCTGAGCCGACCCAGCCGGCCGATTCGAGGATCTGCCAGACGAGCAACCCGGCGAGCGGCAGCGTGGCGATGATCATGTCGATCCCGATCACGGCGAGCGGGATCACCGCGTAGGGCACCGGCTTCGGGTTCGTCGCGAACGTGCGCGGCATCAGATACCCCCAACCGAGCGAGACGCCGAGCCGCCGAAAGACGTTCGTCGACACCGCGTGCAGCGCCTCCCGGTTCGCGACCGTGTGCAGGA
>DAIOGR010000046.1:0-11532 GCA_036745155.1 Gaiella sp. | reverse complement strand
GGGCCGAAGGGGAGCACGGCGTGCGACGGCTCCTCGAGCGCCTTCTCTGTTCGCTCGTCCGCTCGGAGGTAGGGGTGGAGCCAGGCCCCGTAGACGACGAGCAGGCAGACGGCGCCGATCACGGAGATCGCGACCTGGTGCTCGCTCGCCCTGTCGCCGACCTGGTCGGAGAGCCCGAGCACGGCGATCAGGAACACCGCCAGCAGGAGCAGCGTGGCCGTGTCGTTCGGGAGCCGGTGCCGGAACCGCATCACGCCGCCGGGGGCGGCCGAGGCGCCCGCGACGATCGCGAGCCCCAGCACGAGCAGCGCGTTCGCGAAGAGCGAGCCGAGGATGGAGAACTGCGCCACCACGAGCTCGCCGGCAGACAGTGCGAAGACGACGATGAAGAGCTCGGGCAGGTTTCCGAGCGTCGACTGCAGCACCCCGGTCACGCCCGGGCCGTACCGGGCGCCGACCGATTCGGTGCCGATCCCGATCGCCCACGCGACGCCGCCGAGCGCCGCCCCCGTGACGACGAACACGACGACGGGCTCGACGTGTGCGTAGTGGAGGATCCCGCCGGTGATCACGAGAGCGAGCACCGCTCCCGTCGTGACGAAGGTGCGCCTCACGGCAGCCGCACGAAGCCCATCTTCTCGTACATCGCCGCGAGCGTCGGGGCCGACGCCGCTCGTGCCTTCTCGGCGCCGAGGGCGAGCAGCCGCAACAGCTCGCCCTCGTCGGCCCGCAGCTCCGTGTATCGCTCCCGCACCGGGGTGAGGAGCTCGGCGACGGCCTCGCCGACGTCCTGCTTGAACTGGCCGTACCCCGAGTCCCCGTAGCGGGTCTCGATCGCTCCGGGCGTCTCGCCGGTCGCCACGGAGAGGATGTCGATCAGGTTCGAGACACCGGGCTTGTCGTCGCCGCGGCGCACCTCACGCCCGGAGTCGGTCACCGCGGAGCGGAACTTCTTGCGGATCGCGTCCGGCTCGTCCAGCAGGCGCACCGTTCCCTGGGCGGTGCCTCCCGTCGTCGACATCTTCCTCGTCGGCTCCTGCAGGTCCATGATGCGTGCGCCCACCTCGGGATAGACGCCCCGGGGAACGGTGAACGTCTCGCCGAAGCGCGAGTTGAAGCGCTCCGCCGTGTCGCGGGCCAGCTCCAGGTGCTGGCGCTGGTCGTCGCCGATCGGGACGATGTCGGCCTGGTAGAGCAGGATGTCGCCCGCCATCAGCACCGGATAGGTGAAGAGGCCGGACGAGACGAACTCGCGCTCTGCGGCCTTGTCCTTGAACTGCGTCATGCGTCCGAGCTGGCCGTAGCTCGTGACGGCCGAGAGCAGCCAACTCGCCTCGGCATGCGCCGTCACATGGCTCTGCGCGAACACCGTCGACCGCTCCGGGTCGAGGCCCGTGGCGATCAGCATCGCGTACAGGTCGAGCGTGCGCTCGTGCAGGTCGGCGGGGTCGTACTCCGTCGTGATCGAGTGCAGGTCGACGATGCAGAAGAAGGCGTCGCCCTGCTCCTGGGTGGCGACGTACTGGCGGAACCCACCGATGTAGTTGCCGAGATGCTTCTCGCCGGTCGGCTGGATGCCGGAGAAGATGCGCATGGAGTCCTTTCGCTCGCCGGCGCGACCGGAGGACTAGTGGCCCCGGGCGCGCATTCCCGTTTCGCGTCGTGAGATCACGAACGCCAGAACAGGCTGAGGCGGTGGAGCGAGGACATGACTCCCACTATCTAGCCGTTTTGGCGGGCAGCGTCAAAACGGCTCGCGACTACACTGAGTCGATGGCCGTGACCGACTCCACCTGGACGCCCTCGTCCTGGCGTGCCTATCCCGTCTTGCAGCAGCCCGACTGGCCGGACCAGGCCGCGCTCGAGGCGGTGCGCGAGCGGCTGCGGCAGCTGCCGTCGCTGATCTTCGCCGGCGAGGCGCGGGCGCTCCGCCAGGCGCTCGGCGAGGCGGCGGCGGGGAGGGCATTCCTGCTTCAGGCGGGCGACTGCGCCGAGTCGTTCCGGGAGGTGTCGGTGATCACGATCCGGGAGCGCCTGAAGGTGCTGCTGCAGATGTCCGCGGTGATGACGTACGGCGCGACGCTGCCGGTGATCAAGGTCGGGCGCATGGCCGGGCAGTTCGCCAAGCCGCGCTCGTCGCCGACCGAGATCGTCGACGGTGTGGAGCTGCCCTCGTTCCGCGGGCACGCCGTGCACTCGGACGAGCCGACGCCGGAGGCGCGGGTCGCCGACCCGGAGCGGATGGTGCAGGCGTACTACCAGGCCGTCTCGACCCTCAACCTGCTGCGCGCCTTCACGAAGGGCGGCTTCGCCGACCTCACCCAGGTTCACACCTGGAACCAGGAGTTCGTCGCGAGCTCGCTCGAGGGGCGCCGCTACGAGACGATCGCGAACGAGATCGGCAGGGCGCTCCGCTTCATGCGCGCGATCGGGATCGACCTCGCCGACGAGCGCTCGATCCACGAGGTCGACGTGTGGACGAGTCACGAGGCCCTGCTGCTCGACTACGAGGAGCCGCTCGTGCGCAAGGACTCGACGACCGGTGACTGGTACGCCTGCTCCGGCCATTTCCTCTGGGTGGGCGAGCGGACACGGCAGCTCGACGGCGCCCACATCGAGTTCCTCTCCGGCATCCACAACCCGATCGGGCTCAAGGTCGGGCCTTCGGCCGTGCCCGAGGAGATCGTCGCGCTGGCCGAGCGCCTGAACCCGGAGCGGGTGCCCGGCAGGCTCACGCTGATCGCACGCCTCGGCGCCGACCGGGTGCGGGAGCTCCTGCCGCCGCTCCTGCGGGCCGTCCGGGACGCGGACGTCCCGGTCGTGTGGGTGTGCGACCCGATGCACGCGAACGGGTTCGTGACCCCGTCCGGGCACAAGACGCGCCGGCTCGACGACGTGCTGCGCGAGATCGAGGGCTTCTTCGCCGCACACCACGAGGTGGGCACGTGGCCGGGGGGCGTTCATCTGGAGATCACCGGCGAGAACGTGACCGAGTGCCTCGGCGGATCCGAGGAGGTGTTCGAGGAGCAGCTCGACCACCGGTACGAGACGCTCTGCGACCCGAGGCTGAACGTGCGCCAGTCGCTCGACCTGGCATTCCGGGTCGCCGAGCTGATGAGGAGCTAGGCCGTCGTGCTGGGAGTCGTTGCCGTCGTGGGGACGGGTCTGATCGGCGCGTCCGCGGGCCTGGCGGCGAAGGCCGCCGGTGCCGGGCGCGTGCGCGGCTGGGATCCGGACCCCGACGTGCTTCGCGTCGCCGCCGAGCGGGGTGCCGTCGAGCCTGCCGAGTCCCTCGAGGAGGCGGTGGCCGACGCCGACCTCGTCCTCGTCGCGGCCCCCGTGGCCTCCGTCCCGTCGGCTGTGCGGGCCGTGCTCGCGGCGGCGCCGCCGGGCTGTGCCGTCACGGACGTCGGCTCGACGAAAGGGGCCGTCTGTGCGGCCGCGGGCGGGGACGGGCGCTTCATCGGCGGACATCCCATCTGCGGCGCCGAGACGCGTGGCCCCGAGCGTGCGACGGCCGACCTGTTTGCCGACGCGACCTGGTTCCTCACCCCGACGGCCGGCACGGGCCCGGAGCTCCTGCGCACCGTGCACGGGTTCGTCACCGCCCTCGGCGCCCGTCCGGTCGCGATCGACGCCGGCGCCCACGACCGCCTGGTGGCGGTCACGAGCCACCTGCCGCACGCGCTCGCGAACGTCCTGCTCAACCAGGCCGGGGCCTCCCGCATCGACGGCCACGACCCCCTGCAGGCCGCCGGCGGCTCGCTGCGCGACATGAGCCGCATCGCCGGCGCGAATCCACGCATCTGGGTCGACATCTTCCTCGACAACCGCGAGGCGCTCGTGGCCGCGCTCGGCGAGCACCGCCGCCGCATCGAGCAGCTCGAGGGCGCCCTTGTCGAGAGCGACGCCGGCTATCTGGCGCGCTGGATCGCCGAGGCCGGCGGCAACCGCCGGCGCATGCTCGCAACCGCCTACGACGACCCGGGCGCGCTCCAACGCCTGCGCGTCCACGTTCCCGATCGGCCCGGCGTCCTGGCCGGCATCTTCCAGGCCCTCGGCGCCGAGCGGATCAACGTCGAGGACTTCGAGATGGATCACCTCTCGACCGACCGCGGCGGCACGCTCACCATCCTCGTCGGCGGCGAGGACGAGGCCGCGCGGGCGGCCAACCTGCTCGAGGCACAGGGTTACGGTGTCGTCGTCGCACCCGTGATCGACGAGTGAGAGTCGAGCCCGTCCACCGCGTCGTCGGGCACCTGGCCGTGCCCGGGGACAAGTCGATCTCGCACCGCTCCGTCCTGATCGGAGCGCTGTGCGACGGGGAGACGCGCATCGGCGGCTTCGGCCGCTCGGCCGACACGGAGGCGACGGTCGACGCGGTGCGCTCGCTCGGGGTGCAGGTGGACGAGCTCGACCAGGACACGCTCTGTGTCCACGGCAGAGGGCTGCGAGGGCTTGTCGCTCCCGGCGCGCCGATCGACTGCCGGAACGCCGGCACGCTCGTCCGGCTGCTCGCCGGCATCCTCGCGGGCCAGCAAGGACAGCAGTTCGAGCTGACGGGCGACGAGTCGCTGAGCGCCCGCCCCATGAGGCGGGTGACCGAGCCGCTCGAGCGCATGGGTGCCGGTGTCGAGACGGACGAAGGTCACCTACCGCTGGAGATCGACGCGCGTCCGCTCCACGCGATCACCTACGAGCTGCCCGTGGCGAGCGCGCAGGTGAAGTCGGCGATCCTGCTGGCGGGCCTCTACGCGGACGGCGAGACGACCGTCGTCGAGCCGGCACCCACGCGCGACCACACCGAGCTGATGCTCGAGGCTGCCGGGGCGAGGATCACGCGCCGCGGTACGAGCGTCAGCGTGTGGCCGGCAGAGCGTCTCGAGCTCGGCGCCGTCGAGGTGCCCGGCGACTTCTCCTCCGCCGCCCCGTTCGTCGTCGCAGCCACGCTCGTGCCCGGCTCCGAGCTGCACATCCACGGCGTCAACCTGAACCCGCGCCGCACCGGCCTGCTCGAGATCCTGTCGCGCATGGGCGCCAAGGTGACCGTGTACAACCGCCGCCGCATCGCGGGGGAGCCGGCAGGGGATCTCGAGGTGCGCTCGGCCGATCTCGTTGCCACGACCGTGACGGCGAAGGAGGTGCCGCTCGCGATCGACGAGCTGCCGCTCTTCGCACTCGCCGCCTCGTGCGCCCACGGGGACAGCGTCCTGCGAGGCGCCGAGGAGCTCCGCGCGAAGGAGAGCGACCGCATCGAGGCGACGGCCGACGCGCTGCGCGCCCTCGGGCAGCACGTGCGGGCGACCGACGACGGCTTCCGCATCCGCGGCGTCCCCACCCGCCCGCGCGGCGGGCATATCGAGAGCCGCGGCGACCACCGGATCGCGATGCTCGGCGCCGTCGCCGCCCTCGACTCCCAGCACGGCGTCGAGATCGGGGACGCCGACAGCGTGGCAGTAAGCTTCCCCGGCTTCTTCGAGATGGTGGAGCGGTTGCGCCGCTCCGCTGTCGAGACCGACCGCGATCATCGACCGGCGTGACCGAGTGCACCCTCATCTCCGCTAGTCCCTGTCACCGTGAGGTGAAAGGGACGTGATCGTGGCTATCGACGGGCCGGCCGGCGCCGGCAAGAGCTCGGTCGCCCGCGCGCTCGCGCAGCGGCTCGGCTTCCGCTACCTCGACACGGGCGCCATGTACCGGGCACTCACCTGGCTCGCGCTCGAGCACGGCACCCCGCTCGACGACGGGACGGCGCTCGAGCAGCTCGCGCACGGGCATCCTGTCGAGTTCGGCGACGACGGCAGCGTCTCGATCGACGGGCACGACGTCACCACGCGGATTCGCGAGCCGGTGATCGACGCCTCGGTGCCCGTCGTCGCACGACACCTGGAGGTGCGGGAAGTGATGCGCGAGCGCCAGCGGGCGCTGGGGGAGCAGGGTGACTCGGTGATCGAGGGCCGCGACATCGGCGTCGTCGTGGCGCCTCACGCGGAGCTGAAGATCTGGCTCGTTGCCGACCCGGGCGTGCGCGTCCAGCGCCGGCACGCCGAGCGGGAGGGCATCGACGCGGCGGCGCTCGCAGGTGAGCTGCTGCGGCGGGACGAGCGCGACGCGCGCAACACGCTGCGCGCGCCCGACGCCGTCGAGGTGGACACGACGCATCTGACGCTCGACCAGGTGATCGACCGGATCGAGTCGCTCGTGCGGGAGCGCGTGGCATGACGACCGCCGACCGCGTCTGGGCGGTGGGACGCCCCACGATCGGCGGCCTCGTCAGGGTCGCGGCGAAGCTGAAGGTGTACGGGCGTGGGCGTGTGCCCCTCGACGGCGGGCTCGTGATCGCGTGCAACCACTACTCGTGGCTCGACCCCGCGGCGCTCGGGGCCGCGTGCCCGCGCACGATCTACTACATGGCCAAGGTGGAAGCCCACCGCATTCCGGGCCTCGGAGCGTTTATCCGCTCCTTCGGGTGCTTCCCGGTGCGCCGCGGCGAGTCCGACCGCGAGGCGGTGCGGACGATGCGACAGGTCGTGCGCGATGGGCTCGCTCTCGGCCTCTTCGCCGAGGGGACGCGGCAGCTGTCCGGCGTGCCCGGCGTCGTGCAGCCGGGAGCTGCCATGGTCGCGCTGCAGGAGAACGCGCCGATCATCCCGGTCGCCGTGCACGGCTCGCAGACCTGGCGGCCGGGGAACTTCCACCCCGTCTCGATCGCATGGGGCGAGCCGATCGGCTTCTCCGACCTGCCGAAGGGCGGCAAGGGCTACAAGGAGGCCTCGGCGGTCGTGCAGGCGGAGATCAGGAAGCTGTGGGAGTTCCTCGTCGAGATGCACGCGCTCGGGCGCCCGGACGGGACGCCGCCCTCGTGAGCGGGCATCGCCGAGACCGTGAGGTGGAGCGCGAGCCGGTCGAGCTGGCCGGCACCGTGGCCATCGTCGGCTTTCCGAACGTCGGCAAGTCGACGCTCGTCAACAGGCTGACGGAGAGCCGGGACGCTGTCGTCCACGAGACGCCGGGCGTGACGCGCGACCGCAAGGAGCTTCTGTGCGAGTGGACGGGCACGTGGTTCCGGCTGATCGACACGGGCGGCGTCGACGCGGAGGCCGTCGGGCCGTACGGCGCCCAGATCGCCGAGCAGGCCAGGACGGCGGTCGAGGAGGCCGACCTCGTCCTCTTCGTGGTCGACGCGCGCGCCGGGATCACGCCCGGCGACGAGGAGCTCGCCACGATCCTGCGGGCCGCGAAGAAGCAGGTGATCGTGCTCGCCAACAAGATCGACGACCCGCGCCGCGACAGCGAGGCGTCCGTCTTCCACCGGCTCGGGCTCGGCGATCCGATGCCGCTGTCGGGCCTGCACGGCCACGGCACGGGCGACCTGCTCGACGACATCGTCAGCAGGCTGCCGGGAACGGGCGAGGTGGCGGTCGGGGAGGAGGCGATCAGGGTCGCCATCCTCGGGCGGCCGAACGTGGGCAAGTCGTCTCTCCTGAATCGGCTCGTCGGCCGCGAGCGGGTGATCGTGTCGGAGGTGCCGGGGACGACGCGCGACACGATCGACACGGTGCTGCAGCGGGGCGACACGACGTTCGTCCTCGTCGACACCGCGGGGCTGCGGCGCAAGAAGAAGCAGCGGCAGGGGATCGAGTACTACTCGGAACTGCGCGCGCTCGCTGCGGCGGAGCGGGCGGATGTCGCGCTCGTCCTCTTCGACTCCTCGGAAGGGATCGTCGAGCACGACCTCACCGTCGCCGACGTGGCGCGCAAGGCGGGCTGCTCGACACTCGCCGTGCTGTCCAAGTGGGATGTCACCGATCTCGACATCGTCGAGGCGCAGGGGCACCTCGCGCGCCGGCTGCGTCAGCGCCCTCCGGTGATCGCCGTGTCTGCGAAGACCGGGCGCGGCGTCAACCGCGTGCTGGACAAGGTGGAGGAGCTCTACGCCAAGCACGCCGGCCGCATCTCGACCGGCGAGCTGAACCGGGCGCTCGGCGAGCTGCGTGAGGCGCGCCCCGGGCCACAGGGCGAACGCGGGCGCCGGCTCAAGCTGATGTACGGCACCCAGGTGAGCACGCGGCCTCCTCGCTTCCGCATCTTCGTGAACGCGCCGAGCCTCGTCACGCGCGACTACGGCTACTGGGTCGAGAACGAGCTGCGCAAGCGCTTCGGCCTCGAGGGCGTGCCCGTCTCGATCGACTTCGTGAAGAGCGAATGACGCCATGCGCGTGACCGTCGTCGGCGGTGGCTCGTGGGGCACCGCGTTTGCGACCGTGTTGCGCGACCGCCACCACGAGGTCACCCTTGCGTGCCGGGACGCGGCGCAGGCGGCGGCGATCGCCGAGACACACCGCAACCCGAAGTACCAGCGCGACGCCGACCTGACGGGAATCGCGGTGTCGACGATCGCGGAGGCGCCGGTCGCTGAGGCGAACCTCGTCGTCGTCGCCGTGCCGAGCGCATCGTTCGCCGAGGTCGTCTCTGCGCTTCCCGGCACGGCGCCCGTGCTTAGCCTGACGAAGGGGCTCGACCCGGCCACGGGCGAACGGCTCTCGACGCTCGTCCGTGAGCGCCCGGTGGCCGTGCTGTCGGGCCCCAACATCGCCGAGGAGATCGCGCACGGCCTGCCCGCGGCAGCAGTGATCGCCGGCGAGGATCTCGCGCTCTCCGTGCAGCTGCAGCTCGCGATCACGTCGTCCCGCTTCCGCGTCTACGTGAACGACGACGTCGTCGGGGTGGAGCTGTGCGCCGCCGCGAAGAACGTGATCGCGCTCGCGGCCGGCGGCGCCGACGGCCTTGGCCTGGGCGACAACGCGAAGGCGGCCCTTGTGGCGCGCGGCCTCGCGGAGATGGGCCGCCTCGCCGAGGTCGCAGGGGGACGGCCCGAGACGTTCGCAGGCCTGGCCGGCATGGGCGACCTGATCGTCACCTGCTGGTCGAAATCGGGTCGCAACCGGCGTGCCGGCGAGCTGATCGCCCAGGGCGCAACGCCGGCGGCGGCGGCGGCGGAGATCGGGATGGTCGTCGAGGGCCTGACCACAGCCCCCGTGTTGCGGGATCTCGCCCACCGGCTGGAGCTCGAGCTGCCGATCACGGAGGGCGTCTGCGCCGTGCTCGACGGCGTGCCGCTCACCGCGCTCGTGGCGGCGTTGATGGAGCGGGATCCGACGTCGGAGTAGGAGATACCGCCGGCTCCGGTACTCTCTGCCCCTATGAGCGCACGCTCGTTCCACTTCAGCTCCGAGTCGGTGACGGAGGGCCATCCCGACAAGATCGCCGACCAGATCTCGGACTCGGTGCTCGACGCCGTCCTGGCCGACGATCCGGAGGGCCGCGTCGCCTGTGAGACGCTGATCACGACAGGCCTGGTCGTGGTCGCCGGCGAGATCACGACGAGCACGTACGTGGACATCCCGCGTCTCGTCCGCAAGCGCATTGCGGAGATCGGATACACGCGTGCGAAGTACGGCTTCGACGCCGAGACGTGCGGTGTGATGGTGGCGCTCGACGAGCAGTCGCCCGACATCGCGCAGGGCGTGGACGAGTCGTTCGAGGTGCAGCACGGCGACCGGGACCCGATCGACCAGATCGGCGCGGGCGACCAGGGGATGATGTTCGGCTACGCCTCCAACGAGACCGACGAGCTGATGCCCCTGCCGATCCAGCTCGCGCACCGGATCACGAAGCGCCTCTCGGAGGTGCGCAAGGCGGAGGTGCTGCCGTACCTGAGGCCCGACGGCAAGGCGCAGGTGACGGTGCGCTACGAGGTCGACGAGCACGGCCACCAGCGGCCGGTCGAGATCGAGCGCGTGCTCATCTCGACGCAGCACCGCGACGGCCTCGACGCCGAGTCGCTGATCAAGCCCGACCTGCTGGAGCACGTCGTCGAGCCGATCCTGCACACAGAGCACAGCGGCCTCTTCGATCCGGCGAGACTGCGCGCCAAGGACTTCCTCTACGTCAACCCCACGGGCAAGTTCGTGATCGGTGGGCCCATGGGCGACACCGGCCTGACCGGGCGCAAGATCATCGTCGACACCTACGGCGGCGCCGCGCCGCACGGCGGAGGCGCCTTCTCGGGCAAGGATCCGACGAAGGTCGACCGCTCGGCCGCCTACGCGGCGCGCCACGTGGCGAAGAACGTCGTCGCGGCCGGCCTCGCCGAGCGCTGCCAGATCCAGGTCGCCTACGCGATCGGCGTGGCACATCCGCTCAGCGTCCTCGTCGACTGCTTCGGCACCGAGCACGTGGCGCTCGCGACGATCGAGCGGCTGATCGGCGAGCACTTCGACTTGCGGCCGGGCGCGATCATCCGGGACCTCGACCTGCGCCGACCGATCTACGCGAAGACGGCCGCGTACGGCCACTTCGGTCGCGAAGAGCACGACTTCACGTGGGAGCTGACCGACAAGGCGGACGCGCTGCGCGCTGCCGCCGGGCTCGGCGCCCCCGTGCAGGCCGTCTAGGAACGTCCGCCGGCATCGGCGGCGCCGGCTACTGCCGCGCCGACGAGCTTGCCGTCCCGCATAGCGAGCCGTCTCGGCGCGCGGGCCGCAAGATCGGCGTCGTGGGTGGCCACGATGACCGTTGCTCCGTGGCTGGTCGCGAGACCGGCGAGGAGATCGATCACGTCGGCACCGGTCTCGGTGTCGAGGTTGCCGGTCGGCTCGTCGGCGAGGATCACCCGCGGGCCGACGACCAGGGCCCGCGCAATCGCGACGCGCTGCTGCTCTCCTCCGGAGAGGTGGGCCGGCAGGTGCGAGGCACGGTCGGCAAGGCCGACCTCCTCGAGCGCTGCCGCCGATCGTTCGCGCAGCTCCGTTGAGCCGACGCGGGTCGGCGCCAGGCCCGCCTCGACGTTCTCGAGGGCGGTCAGCGTCGGGATCAGGTTGAACTGCTGGAAGACGAAGCCGAAGGCATTGAGTCGAAGGTCGGCCAACTCGCGGTCGCCGAGAGCCCCGAGATCGCGGCCCTCGAAGAAGACGTTGCCCGCGCTCGGCCGATCGAGCGCGCCGAGCAGCTGCAGCAGCGTCGTCTTGCCGGAGCCGCTTGGGCCCTCGAGCGCGACGAATTCACCTGCCCCGATCTGCACATCGACGCCACCGACGGCCTCGATCGTTGCCGGCCCGCGCTGGAAGAAGCGCTTGGCGTTGTTGACGTCGTAGAGCACGGCGTCCATCACTCGACCTGCCTCAGCGCGTCGGCGGGCCGCAGGCGCGACGCACGGAATGCTCCGGCGGCGCCGGCGATAAGGCCACCGACGACGGCGAGCACGAATCCGACGACCAGCACGCCGACCGCGATCGGCGCGGTTAGCGCGACCTGATCCGTGACCGTGCGGGTGGTCACCGCGCCGAGGCCGAAGAACCCGTCGCCGCCGCCTGTGCTCGAGCTAGCTGTCAGCGTTGGGCCGAACGCCCCGATCGACACGGCGACGAGAATCCCGAGCACGACACCGAGCAGGCCGCCCAGGATCCCCTGGGCGAGCGATTCGCCGACGACCTGGCGGACGACGAGCCCTTGCGTCCAGCCGAGTGCCTT
>DAIOGR010000045.1:0-11533 GCA_036745155.1 Gaiella sp. | reverse complement strand
CCCGTGGCATCAATCATCCAGCGCCACGCGCGTCGCGGCGGTTACTCCGTCCCGCCCCGGAGCACTTCGGGCACGGTTCGGAGGATGATCTTGAGGTCGAGCCAGAGCGAGAAGTTCTCGATGTAGTAGTTGTCCCACTCGACGCGGTCGGCGAGCGACGTCTGTCCGCGCAGTCGGTGTATCTGTGCCCAACCGGTCAGTCCGCCCTTGACGCGGTGGCGCTCCCCGTAGCGATAGACGTTCTCGTCGAAGTACTCGGCGAACTCGGGTCGTTCCGGTCGTGGGCCCACAAAACTCATGTCGCCGTGCGCGATATTGAGCAGCTGCGGAAGCTCGTCCAGCGAGCTTCGGCGGAGAAACGCGCCGACGCGGGAGCGCCGGTCCGTCCCCTCCACGCCACCCGGTGCGGTGTCGGGCCTGAGCTCCAGGGCGGTGTCATCCGACGGACAGATCGGGCGCATCGTCCGGAACTTGAGCATCTCGAACGGCCGCTCGTCACGACCGACCCGGCGCTGCCGGTAGAGGACGGGGCGGCCGAGCGAGAGGAGCACGGCAAGAACGACCATGGCGAAGACAGGGGCCAGGAGAACCATGGCGAGCACCGCAAGAACGCGATCCAGCGCGTACTTGACGGCATATTGCGTGCCCCGAGGGTTCGACGGACGAAGGTGCATCAGCGGCAGGCCCCCGACGTGCGTCACGTCCACCCGCGACGGCATCCGCTCGAACAGGCGAGGAACGACCGATACACGCAGGCCCATCGTCTCGCACCGTGCGACGAGGTCGAGCATCACGCCGTGCGGCGCGCTCGAGAACGCCAGCACGACGTGCTCGATGCCGTGGAGTCGCACGACTCGCTCGAGATCCCAACTCGCTCCCAGCACGGGGATCTCATCGCTGTAGGCGTCGGAAAGCGCCATCGGCTCCTTGTCGAGAAAGCCGACGGGCACGAGCCCGAGCTCGGGATGCTCTTTCAGCCGGCTCCAGACGAGCGAGCCGACCTGTCCGGCCCCGACGACGAGAGTCCGCTCCATCCCCTCGCCCTTTCGTCGGGCGCTCTTCTGGGCGATCAACATGCCCGTCCTGCCTGCACTGAGGTAGACGGCTGCAAAGGACCACAGGCGCACCGAGTTCCCGGTGACGACCTCTTGCGTCGAGAGCAACGACTCGAGGGACACGACGATCATCGTCGCGACGGCGCTCACGCCGAAGCAGATCGCGACCTCGTCGAGGATCGCGAGGGTCAGCCGGTGCCTGTACGACCGCACGGCCGTGAAGAACACCAGCGTCAGGACGCAGAAAAGGACGAGGTACGGAAGCGACGTCGGCTTGTGGGGCGCGAACAGCGACGAGACGACGGCCGCCACCGTGACCATCACGGTGTCCATCAGCAGCACGCCATGCGGCCAGCGCCGGCGAGCAGGCACGAGACGCCCGCCGAGAAGCGCCCTCGCCTCGATTTTCTGCGTACTCAAACCGTGCCCCCCCAACGAGGTACCCTCAGCCCGCCGTCGGCGTGGCTGAGGCCCCTACTCTCCGATGTTCGTCAACCGACCGCTGCTCGAACGCTACGCGCGCCCGCGGACGGTACGTGCGCCTGGTCCCTCGCCGGTCTTCGACCACGGTTCCCCGGCGCAGCCCGCGCGGCGGGCAGCGCGCAACGAGCGCGGCCCTCTGCTCTCTCGATCCACCTTCCCCCTGTCCGGTCTCCGACGCCGGAGCGCCTCTTCCCCGGCAGCCGTGGAGCGTTGTGAGCTCCCGTCCCTCAGTATGTTTGGCTGGACGGGCAACGTCAAATCCTGGCCTGTTCGGCATACGCCCGCCTGCTGAGCGGTGTGCGAGGCGGCGTGGCAAGGGGCCCTTCTGCCGACCGAATGGGTGTGAGCCTGCCCGCAGCAGGAGCGTCGGAAGGTCGCTCGCAGCCGTGCCGTTCAGGTCGGTGGGCTGCCTCCCACGGTGACCTCGGCCTCGTGATGATCGGAGATCGAGGTGCAACACTCGTCCGCGCTCGGTGCATCCGCGTACGGCTGGCTGCGAGGCCACATCCCAGTAGGCTATCGCCGCCTTGACGGTCACTCGCCCCCGCGTTTCGATTTGCCTGCCGGCCTACAACGCCGGCGCGTGGGTCGAGCGGGCCGTGAGCTCGGCGCTTGCGCAGAGCTTCGAGGACTTCGAGCTGATCGTCTCCGACAACGCGTCGACCGACGACACAGTCGAGCGGTTGGAGACGTTTGCGGACGCACGACTCACGATCGTCCGTTCGGATCGCAACGTCGGGCCCACCCTGAACGCAAACCGCTGCATCGAGCTTGCACGCGCCCCACTCCTCAAGTTCCTGCATGCCGACGACGAGCTGTATCCGCGCTGTCTCGAGCTGATGGTGCCGGTGCTCGAGGAATTCCCCAGGGTGGGCATGGTCTTCTCGCTCCGCGACGTCGTCCTCACCGAGCCTGACGATCCGGAGGCACGAACATGGCTCGCCCGCTACCGAACGCTGCACGAGCCGCTCGGCGACCTCGCCCGCGTCAACGACGGGCGCGTGATCTTTCGGCGCTGGCTCGAGCTGGGTGTTCACGACAACCTGCTCGGCGAGCCGTCCGCCGTGCTCGTCCGCCGTGAGTGCTTCGAGCGCCTCGGTGGGTTCGATCCACGCTTGCGGGTCAGCACTGACATCGAGATGTGGCTCCGCCTCCTGCTCAGCTACGACCTCGGCTTCGTGCCCGAAGCACTCTGTGCCTATCGTCATCACTCGGGCTCGGTCACCGACATCGCCCGGCGGACATCAGCTTCCTGGCTCGACGATCTCTGGACGCTCGAGAGCCTCCTCAGCCGCGACCTCGATGCCGTCGAGCGGCGGCTGATCCGGCACGCACGCGCGCTGGAAGTACGACGCGCTGCCCGCGAGTTGCCTGCTCGGGCGGTGCGTGGCCACCTCGATGGAGCCGGTCTTCTCAGCTACCTCGGTTGCCGGCTTGGTTGGGCGCGCGCCTGATCCCGCAGACACCCTCGTGCACACGGGTTCAGTCGTCCGGCAGGCGCCGCCTCCAGCCTGGCACAAGGTGCCTCACATACGGCCTGAGCCGCCGGCGAGTGCTGGGCCGAGCTAGCAGGACAAGTGCGGGGGCGAGGAGCACGAGACCCCACGGTAGGCCGACCCACGGGAAGAGAAGGGGAGCGATGGAAGCGACGAGCCACGGCGTCATCGCTCGATAGTCGATCGACACGTACCTCGCGGCTGCTCGGTGAACAAACCAGAGCCCTGCCACGGAGATGAGCTCCCCGGCTCCGTAAGCCGCGGGTGTGTCGAGCAGTGCCACGGCCGCTGTTGCGCCCGCGGCGAGGAGCACGAGGCTGGCGACGTTCGTGAGCAGGACGTCGGTTCCTCGACCGGCGACGTAGAGCAAAGACGAGTGAAGACTCATGAAGGCGAAGAGCAGAGACGCTGCTGCAACCGGAGGGAACACCCTGATCGTCCCGTCCCAGCTGTCGCCGAGCACGGCCGGGATGATCCAGCTTGACGCGACCGCGAACCCTGCGAAGAAAGGCGCTACGCCCAGGATCTGCAGGAACATCCCCTCGGAAACCGCTCTCGAAGCACGATCCGCATCAGCGAGGAGGCGCGAGAGCACCGATACGGACACTCGGTAGCCGGCTGCCGAGACGAATCGCAGCATGTCCGCGATTCGCAGTGCGAGGCCGACGACGCCGACTGCCGCAGGACCGAGAAGACCGCCGACCACGATCGGGTTCACCAGCCTGCGCCCTTCGTTGCAGGCCGACGCCAGTGTCAGCGGAAGCCCGAAGCGGACTATCTCCCGTACCTCGACGCGAGACCAGGCGAGACCGACGGGGACACGAGACGCGGCAAGTGTGGCGATCAGGCTGAAGGCCTGAGCCGTGAGGTAGCCGGCTACCGGTGCCCACACGCCGGGACGTCCGAAGGCGAGGGGGAGCGCCACGGCATAGAAGACGAGCGTGTTTCCGAGCTCCACGAACGCCACGCGCCGGTACCGGAGGTCGCGCTCGAGCGATGCGAGCCCTGGTGCGAGCAGGAGCGAGAGCGGCAAGGCGACGAGCAGCGCTTGAAACGGGTGCACGAAGGACTCACCGATGAGCGGGCCGAGCGTTGCCGGCGCCAGCAGGCCGCCGAGGAGCAAGGCCGCGGCCCCGTTGACGAGCATGACGGTGAACGCGACATGATACGTCCGTACGTCTGGTGCCTGCGGGCGCCGGATCACGTAGGTATCGATCCCGATGCGCATCACCGCAGTGAAGAACGTGACGAGCGCGAGGCTGCCGACGTAGCGTCCGTACGCCGATGGGCCTATCTGACGCGTAAGCACGACGACGCCGACGACCCCGATGCCGATCGAGAGCGCCTGTCGGACTGTGAGATACGTCGTGCCACTCAGGACGAGGTCGCGGAGCGCGCCGCTCCTGGGTGCGTCTCCCATCAGTCCAGACTAAACGGGAGCAGCAGAGACGGGGAGACTGAGCCCGGACCCGTCCACGTGCGTTCGGCCTACGTCTTCGGGGAGGACTGGTACGCGTACCACGCTGCGCGTGGTGTCCAGTCGGGACGAACGAGATTGAAGCCCTCGATGTCCTGCCTGTACGAGTAGATCATCAGGCCACCAGCCCAGCTGTAGGTTCGCCAGAGGCGCATCGCGTCGGCGATCTGGGCTGCCTGTTCGTTCTCTGAGCCGCCGACCCAGGCCAGGTCGGTCCCGAACTCGGTGCCCCAGATCTTCATCTCCCCGTCCCCCTTCGACGCGAGGATGCTCAGGAGGCTCGGAGTCGTGCCGAACATCTGGAACCACGCGCTGCAGCGATGGTTCCCCGGCGGTCGGCCGGACCCCGTGTACGGGTGGTGTGACAGGGCATCGAAGTGGCCTTTGGCACCGTTCGCGTACATCGTCTCGAGGAAGTTCAGCGCGTTGATATTCGAGGTGGTGCCTGCCCCGCAGGAGGGATCGTTGTACCCGCCTGCGGGCGAGAACGCCCCGGCAAGCACGACCGTCGCAGCGCTGGCGCGCTTGATGGCAGGGTACGCCGCTTTCAGCAGCGCCGTGTACCTGACAGCATCCGGCGCAGGCTTCCAGAACGCTGAGAGGTTGGGCTCGTTCCAGATCTCGTACACCAGCACGCCTTGTGGCGCATAGCGTCTGGCTGCAGCCTGTGCGAAGTTCGCGAAGTCCTCGACGTCGACAGGTGCGAACTTGTCGTCTGTTGCGCCTGACGGGCGTGCCCACGAGGGTGTGTAGGCGAGGTTGGCGACGATCGAAAGACCGCGCTTGCGGGCTGCGCTGATCAATCGATCGTAGATCGTCCAGTCGAATGTGCCTCGGTTCTCCTCGACGATCGACCACTTGATGTCGAATCGGATCCAGCTTGCGCCGATCTGGCTGTAGCCGTTGAGCTCGCGGTCGAGGTCGGCGTCGTTCGCCCACTCGATGATGCCTCCCGTGGCGATCCCGAATCGGTTCGAGAGGGAAACCTGCGGACTCACAGGGGAAGGCGTAGGGGCCGGTGTAGCAGGTGCGGGTGCAGGTGCAGGTGCAGGTGCGGGTGCTGGTGCTGGTGCAGGTGCGGGAGCGGGGCTTCCCGGGGCTGGTTGGGCCGCGGGTTGGGCCGGTACCGGCGGTGATGGCACCGGAGCGAGGAGGTTGGAGCCGGCGGTCGCAGATCCAGTCGCGTTGCTGACGCGAACAGTAGCCCGGAGCCAGGCACCGACGTCCGCGCTCCGCACCGTATAGGTCTGGGCGGTGGCCCCGCCAATCTCGGAACAAATGGACGACGCGGAACACCGCAGCCAGTGGTATGTGTAAGTCAGCGGGGCGGCGCCGGACCAGGTGCCGCTCGAGACCGTGACCGCCTGACCGACGGAGGGGGTGCCGCTCGCACGGGGCGGTTCGGTTGGCCTTGGGGCCGTGCACTTCGACGGCCGGCACCGCGGCACCGCGGCCGTCTGGCGTGCAGGGCCGGCGTTTTGTCGCAGGATCGTCGCCGCGCGTGGATGGTTGCGCAGCCAGGCGCCCACGTTCGTTCCAGCGCGAAGGCTCAACGAGCGGAGGCCAGCGACTGTGAAATAGGCCTGGCCGTTCCAGGTTACCGCTGCGAAACCGAGCTCTTGCGCTGCGGCCGGGTGGGCGCGCAGGAAGGCGTCGACGTCGATGCTGTGCGCCGACAGGTACGAGACAATGGAGGACGCGTTCGTGAACGTCCTGTTGTCCCAGCGCAGCGAGGCGCCGCGCGTCGGCGAGGTGGGCACGGCGGAGGCGTTGCCGACGAGGATCACGAGAAGTGCGATGAGCAAGCCGGCGGCGACGAGCCGCACGGCCGGCTGCCGGATAATCGGGACGGACAACGATCCTCCAGTGCGGTGGCGGTCACAGGTGGAATCGACCGGTGCGTGCGTCCCGGCCCCCCTCATCCGAGGGATCATTCGATTCACGGCCCGTGGCGAAACGCGTACGCGCAGAAGCTCTGCTGACCCGAACCGGTGGGCGCGCGCCGCAGGGATCGCCTCCGTGCGGGTGCCTGTAGGGTTCGCTCGCAATGCCCCTGCACTGGATGAGTACGTGTGAATAACGAAGCCGCCGAGAACCTGTTTGGCGTGTTCCGGCGGGCGGTTCCGCTGATCGTCGCGTGTGTGCTCGCGGGCGCTGTCGTCGTCAACCTGCAGCGTCAGCTGAGCGGCGCGACCTACGAGGCGAGCGCCCGCGTATTCCTCGTCACCAGAGACCTGGGCGCGATCCTCACGGACACCCAATCAGCCTTCGTCGATCCCCAGCGGGCGAGCGAGAACGCGCTGGCGCTGGCGCGTTCCTCGGCGCTCTACGATGCAGTCGCGACCGCGAAACCGGAGCTTGGCACGGCGGACAAGATCGAGTCGGCCGTCAGGGTCAGCGGCGATCCCGGCAGCGACGTCATCGACTTCGTGGCGAGCGCGAGCAGGGCTCCGCAGGCGGCGGCGACCGCGAATGCGGTCGCGTCGGGGTACGTGGCGTTCCGCTCGAAGATCTTCGCGAGCGCGACGAACCAGGCCATTGCCCGTCTCCGCCAGCGGCTCGCCGAGACGTCCGGGAACCGGGCCGAGGTGCAGAGCCTGCTCGACCGGCTCGAGTTGGAGAGGACGCTCGGCTCCGGTAACGCCCTCGTGATCGACTCGGCTCAGAACGCGACGAAGGTCGCCCCGGCGCCGGCACGCGACACGGCGCTCGGCGTTGCGATCGGACTCGTGGTGGCACTCCTGATCGCCGGCGCCCGTGAGCTGCTCAGCACACGCGTTCGTTCCGAGGGCGACATCGAGGACGTCTTGGACGTCTCGGTGATCGCTTCGATCCCGCTCCTGCCGAAAGCTGCCGGGATCGTCACTATCGGGCGTCACGAGGCGCGGTTCGGGGATACCTACGCGCTCCTGGCCTCCAGCCTGGAGCAGCGTGAGACGGACCGTCCGGCCGGCGGGGCGGTGGTGATCGCGGTCACGAGCGCCGTCGACGGAGAAGGCAAGACGACGACGGCAGCCAACCTTGCGATCGCGATGGCGAAGCGCGGGATGCGCGTGGTCATCGCCGACTTCGACCTGCGCAAGCCGTCGGTTGGCCGTCTCTTCGGCCTCCCTCCGAATTCCGAAGGCGTGTTCCAGGTCATCCGGGCCGGTCGGTCGGTCGAGACGGTTCTCTGGTCGTATCCGATCGCCGAGAACGGCACTCCACCTCGCCGCCTCCCCGACACGCAGTTCGCCCCGCTCAAGACCCGGCGGCCCGTTATCCCGCTCGTGGTGTTGCCCGCCGGCGGGTCGGATCGCAGCGGAGAGGTGGCGCGGTCACCCAAGACGGCGAAGATGATCACCTGGCTGAGGCAGCATGCGGACGTGGTCATCCTGGACACGCCGCCGGCTCTCCTCGCCGTCGAGATGGCCGAGCTGTCTCCGTGGGTCGACAACGTGCTCGTCGTCGTTCGGCAGGGTCGGTTGACGAGCCGTGACCTTTCCCACCTCGCTCGCCAGGCCGCAGCCTGGAAGGCGAAAATCGGAGGCGTCGTACTGGTGGGTGCGCCGTCTCCCTCCGAGCGCGCCCTGTACTACGAAGGTGACTAGATCGGGGCAGGCGATACGCCGCGGCCCCGATGTGCGCGGCTCGGCAGCGATCATCGGCGGCAGCGCGATTGTGGCACTGCTCGCTGCGCACTCCGGCAGAACGGGAACGACGATCGACCTCGTCGTTCTCCTGGCGATCCTCTTCTTCGCAGCAGTGGTCTACCTGACGGTTGCCGCTCCGCACGTTCTGGTGGCGCTCATGATCCCGGTGTTCGCTGCCATCCCGGTGCTCAAGGTGCTCGTCGTTCCCTGGATCGGGCCTCTGAAGGACGCGATCATCGTCGCTGCGGTGGTGGGCGCCGGCGTCCTCGCCCTGGAGCGGCGGGTTGCCCGCGAGCGCCAGCCAGTCGACGGGGTCCTGCTCGGGCTCGTGGGCAGCCTGATCGTCCTCTACGTGGTCAACCTCGGTGCTGGCTTCGGGCCCGGCGCCTACGGCAGCGCCTGGATGCAGGGCGTCCGCCTGACCGTCGAGCCGTTGCTGCTTCTCCTCGTCGGGCTGTCCGTGCGCCGGCCGCGGCGCGTGCTGCAGTGGGGTCTCGTTTCGCTGGTCGCGACGACCTGCCTGGTCGCCCTCTACGGCCTCTATCAGCAGCGGCTCGGCGAGTGGGGTCTGATCGAGATGGGCTACCAGTTCGACATCCACGTCCGCACGATCGACGGTCACCTGCGTAGCTTCGGGACTCTCGACGATCCGTTCGCGTATGCGGCCTTCCTCCTCTTCGGCATCGTGGCGGTGGCCTTTTCCCGCATGCGGGGGCTAGTGGCCGTCGTCGTCCTGCCACTGCTGCTCGTCGGCTTGGCGGCGTCCTGGGTGCGAACCGCCGCGGTCGTCTTCACCGCGCTTGCGAGCCTCTGGTTGGCGCGGCGAGGGGAGGGCGCGGTCGCCGCAATCCTCCTCGCGGCTTCCGTCGCCGGCTCGGTCGCCCTGCTCGTGACATTGCAGGCGACCGAGACGCGCACCGTCCAGACGGCGCCAAGCGTGTTCCTCTCCATCAACGGCCGCACCGACGTGTGGAAGACCGTCCTTGGCGAGAAGAGCCAATGGCCGTTCGGGCGGGGGGTCGGCGATGTCGGCACCGCGGCAGATCGCGCCAAGTTCGGCGTGTACCAGTCGCGGAGTGACGCAGAGGCGACGCGTGGGCCCGCAGTCGACTCGGGATACCTTGCCACCGTCGCCGATGTCGGTCTCGTGGGGCTCGTGCTCCTGCTCGCATTGCTGACCCGCGTCGGGCAGCTGTGCGCCGCCGCCGCGAGACGCGGCGACGATGCAGGCTGGGTGGGAGCCGCGTTGCTCACGGTGATGGTGCTCGACGCGATCACGAGGGCCTCTCTTGTCGGATTCCCGACGGCGTTCCTGGGAATGCTCCTGGTCGGGGTCGCGAGCAGCGCAGCTCGGCCGGCGCGACCAGGCACACGTCGTGAGTGAGGACGCGAATCAGGCCGAGTCGAAGTCGGGGGCGCTCCGCGTCTGCCTCGTGGGCCTGATCGCCGGCGGCTATTCGGGCGTTCCCCGGTATGCAGCAGCGCTCACCAGGGGGCTCGACGAGGTGTCGCACGAGTTTCCCGAGCTGGAACTCCTGCTCTTGACCTCACGCGAGGGAGCAGCGGCAATTCAGGCGCGCAGGATCGGGGTGCGGCAGATCCGCTTCGGGGGTCCTCGGGCCAACGCCGGCCCGGGACGAATCGCTCTCGAACAAGCGCACGCGGCTGTGGCACGTTCCGATCTCCTGCACTTCTTCGACACGAGCGGCCCCGTGCTCGCACCCTGGCGGCCGTTCGTCACGACCGTCCACGACCTCTCGGTGATGCAGGGGCTGCGCCCGCGCAAGCACGCATACAAGCGCGTGCTCTGGCCGTGGGCCGTGCGGCACGCCGCGACCGTGGTCGCTATCTCGGCCTTCGCCCGAGACGAGGCGATCGCGATCCTCGGGGCGGACCCCAGCCGGCTGCAGGTCGTCGTCTCCGGGCCTGGTTTCGCGCCCGCCGGCGCCGCCGCCGCGGCGACGGCCGGCCCTCCGTTCTTCCTCTACGTCGGCCAGCTCGCTGCCAGCAAGAACCTCCCGTTTCTGGTCGAGGCGTTCGCGCGGGCCGCGTTGCCGCCGGACGTGAGGCTGATACTCGTGGGCAGGCCCGGGGACGGGTACGCGGAAACGTTGTCGATGGTCGAGCGCTCGGGGAAACGCGACCGTATCGAGATCCGTGCAGACGTCGGTGACGCAGAGCTCGACGGGCTCTACCGCTCCGCGCTGGCATTGGCGCACCCGGCGATGTACGAGGGATTCGGCTTCACGCCGCTCGAGGCAATGGCAAGGAGCTGCCCCGTAGTGGCGAGCGACATTCCCGCGCTCCGAGAGACCGCGGCCGGAGGAGCGTTGCTCGTCCCGCTCGACCGTGTCGCGTGGGCGGCCGCCCTGGAGCGGGTCGCAGTCGACTCTGAGCTCCGCGCCGTGCTTCGCTCGAGGGGCGAACAACGAGTGGCGCTCTTCTCCTGGCAGTCGGCGGCGCGCGACCTTTGCCGCGTGTTCGCCCGGCACCGGAGGAGTTGAGCACGTGCGCGTGCTGCTCGTGAACAGCCACGGCGCAGACGAGAACGTGGGAGGGGCGGAACGCTACGTCTCGCGCCTCGCCGAGGGCTTGCACCGACGGAACGTCGAAACGATGCTCCTTGCCGCGTTTCCCGGCCCGAGCGACGGCCCCTTCGCCACTGTGACCACGCTCCACCGCGCTGACTGGCGTACGAGTCAGGCTCGCCGGATCGCCAACCGCCTCGCGGACTTCGACGCGCGCCCCTCGCTGGGGCTCGTTGCCGCCGTCGAGCTGGCTCGCGCGGATCTCGTGCACACGAACAACTTGCCGGGAATCACGACGGGCATCTGGGGCGCGTGCGCCGCGGCGGGCGTCCCCGTCGTGCATACGCTGCACGACTACTCGTTGCTCTGCAGCCGGGCCACGCTCGTCTCACGCGACGGTCGGCCGTGTCGGCCGCGAGCACTCGGCTGCGGCCTCCGCGCGCGGCGGTTGGGACGCTGGTCGCCGGCCGTGCGGTCGGTGATCGGCGTCTCCCGGCATGTCCTCTCCGTGCACGCCGGCTTCTTCGCCGAGGGCGCGGAGCAGCAGGTCGTGCTCCACCCGCGCCCCGCGGTGGCAGATGCCGGTGCTGCCACTCGCCCGGGGGAGCGCCTGCGATCGATCGGCTACCTGGGGTCGCTCGACGTCGTCAAGGGGGTGGGCGCGTTGCTCGAGGCCCTGCCGGCCCTTGCCGCCCTCGGTATTCGCGTGCGCGTGGCGGGAGCGGGCCGGCTCCGGACGGTTGCCGAGAGCGGGGAGCGGTTTGCGACGCTCGGCCGCTTCCCGTCGCTTCGACCCGACGGGACGGTCGCGTTCGTCGCGACTCTGGCGGCGGGGGTCGGCGCGGTCGCCAGGACGGGCGCC
>DAIOGR010000044.1:0-11617 GCA_036745155.1 Gaiella sp. | reverse complement strand
GGACGTAGGCGAGGAGGCCGCCGATGAGGCCGTAGAACACGACCGCCTCGGTGAGCGCGAAGCCGAGCCACTGGATGCCCTGCAGCTCGCCACGGAGCTCCGGCTGGCGGGCAACCGCCTGGATCATCGACCCGAAGATGTTGCCGATGCCGATACCGGCGCCGAGCGAGCCGAGGCCGATGCCGAGCGCGAGCGCGATCGCCTTGCCGGCGTCGGCGACGTTACCGTCTACCGCAGCGACGAACGAGAGAGCGGACATGGGTTGCATTTCCTCCTTAGTGCTCCGGCTCGATCGCAGAGCCGATGTAGATGGCGGACAGTGCAGCGAAGATATAGGCCTGGATCGAGACGACGATCACGACCTCGAACAGGTAGAAGGCTGCCGCAGCGGGCACTGCCACAGCGGCGAGGAAGACGTTGCCGATGATGAAGATGAGACCGAGGAACGTCAGGATCAGCATGTGCCCCGCCAGCATGTTCGCGTAGAGACGGACGGAGAGGCTGATCAGGCGCATGAACTGACCCAGGATCTCGAGTGGGACGATCAGCGGGTACATCGCCTTGGGGACGTCGGGGATCCAGCTCTTGAAGTACTTCACCACACCGTTGGCGCGGATCCCCTCGACATGCGTGAAGACGAACGTCATCAGGGCGAGGGCGAGCGTGACGGAGAGCGTCGAGGTGGCGGCGAAGAGCGCCAGCGTCGGGAGCTCCAGCCCGGCGATGTCGACCTTCTCGTCCGACAGCGGCAGCGGGATGAAGCCGAGCATGTTGACCACCCAGATGAAGATCATCAGCGAGGCGACGTACGGGAACCAGCGGCCGATCGCCTTGGTCGGCAGCCCCTGCTCGGCCACCTGCACCTGCGCCACCTCGTAGATCGTCTCGCCGAGCGCCTGCTTGTTCGACGGGTCGGAGCCGACCTTGACGCGCATGAACACGATCCCGATCAGGCACGACAGAGCGGCGCCGAGCAGCAGGTAGGCGACGGCCTTGTTGATCGAGAGGTCGATCGGGCCCAGGTGGATCGGGATCCACTCGTGCAGCGTCCACTCGGAGGCCGGATTGAACTTCTCCTCCTTCCCGCCCGTCTCCGAGGCCGCCAGCGCGACCGCGGGCAGCGCCAGGAACAGCGCCGTGCCGACCCCCAGCAGCCGCTTCACGCCTTTGCCTCCGAGCCGAAGAACGTGATCAGCGAGACGCCGAGCTCGAGCGTGTATGCGAGCGCGTAGACCAGCGCGGCCGCAAGGCCGATGCCCGAGTCGGCGACGGTGACCGCCACCAGCGGAATGCCCACGATGAATGCCCTGAAGCTCATGCCGATACCCCTCACGCCCGACGCGGCGAGGTTACCCGGATCGTGCGGCAGGCGCGCCAGTAGGAGCGCGAGCGCCTGAGCGCCGACCCACAGCACCGCGGCGAGCGCCCAGCCTCGCAGCGGCCAGCCGGCGACGGCGAAGACGGGCAGGGCGAGCAGGACCAGGCCGCTGCCCGCGAGCGCGGGAGCGAGGCGTGCCGGCACGGGGCGCGGTGTCGTGAACAGGCTGGACTCGGGATTCACGACCCATCACCCGAGTAGACCCTGTACACGACGAGGATCGAGGCCGGAATCCCGACGATGGCACCGCCGAGCAGGCCCAGCCCCCACGAGCCGGCCAGAGCGCCGACGAGCGCGCCGACTGCCATGCATGCACCGGTCGTCCCGAGCAGGAGGCCCGAGGCGGTGGCGAGAGAATGCGGCGTCGCAACTGGTGGGGCCATCCGAAAGCGGAGCTTACCACGCTGCTTGTGACAGCGGATTACGGCTCTGGCAGCCGAAAAGCACTAGTTTTGTCACATGCGTGAGCGCCTCGTCCTCGTCCACGGCAGCGTCATGGGCGGCCGACCCACGTGGAGTGGGCAGCGCGCGCTGCGCCACCGGTTCGAGGTCGTCGTCCTGGAGCGGCCGGGGTTTCCGCCCAATCCGCCCGTCACCCGCGTCGACTTCGAGCGGGACGCCGGGTGGCTCTGCGAGCAGATGCGACTCGGAGATCATCTGGTCGGCCACTCGTACGGCGGCGTCATCGCCCTCCTCGCTGCTGCGCTCGCCGGCGACGGCGTGCGGTCGCTGACCGTGATCGAGCCGCCGTGCACACGGGTGGCGCCGGAGGACCCCGCCGTCGCAGCCTTCGTCCGCGGCGGCACGGAGCTCTGGCAGCACGGTCCCCGGCACGACCCGGAGGCATTCCTGCGTGCCTTTCTGCGGGCGGTCGGGTCCGACTTCGACCCTCCGTCGCCGCTGCCGCCCGAGCTCGAGCAGGGAGCCCGCACCCTGATCGCCGAGCGGTGCCCGTGGGAGGCGGAGATCCCGCTCGAGGCGCTCGCGGCGGCCCCCTTTCCCAAGCTCGTCGTGTCGGGAGCCCATCACGCGGCCTTCGACGCCGTCTGCGAGGTGCTCGTGCAGCGTCTCCACGCAGAGCACAGCGTTCTTCCCGGCTACGGCCATGTCGTGCAACGGCACCCGCAGTTCAACGACGTGCTGGCCGACTTCGTTGCCCGTTCGCCTGGCAGCCGCCACACCCGCGCTCGGACCGGCTGACAGCGCCGCGCTCCGTCCACGGGCCACCTCCGCGCGCGGCCACCGAGGGCATCCGGAGATCGGCTCACCGCGGGGCGGGACCACGAGCCTTGTGACACAGTGTCACAAGGCGTTCGTCCTGAACACTCTCGATGCAGAGTCGGGGCAGACTCGGAACGGTGGTACTGCCACGCTCGAGGGGTGCCTGCGTCGGCGCCGAGAACCCCGTGGCCAATCGTCGACGCGATCACCGGTCTCGACACCCGAGATGTACCGATAGCCGAGGTGTGGCGACGCAGTTGCGATCTCGCGGAGGCGATCGGCACGCACCGACCAAGCTATGAGCAGATCCGGCGCCTCGTGCACAGGGAACGCGAAATTCACGACCTGCCGGGGAGCATCGACGTCGTCGCAGACGTCCTCTTCCGCGTCCAGTCACCGCTGCACGCGATGGACGAGCTGATCGAGCGGTCGCTCGTCCGGCAGACGCACCGTGAGATCGCTATGCGCGAGAGAGGCTGGCGGCCGCAGGCCTGAGAGACAGCTTGTGACACTGTGTCACAAGAGGTCAGGCGCTGCGCCGTTCCGATTCCGCCTCGCGCGCGGCGGCCTCGCGTTGCTCCAGGCGGCGGGCCCGGACGCGCGGGTTCGCGAGCTTGACGATCTCGAGCAGGTAGACGATGTAGACCGAGAACGCGAGCGCTGCGAGCGCGATCGCCGCGACGGTAGCCGTCTCCGTGGCGTGCCACTCCCCACCCTTGCGGAAGGGGACGAACCGGGTCGCGAGCGCCGCCGCCCCCAGCGTCGCCGTCCACGCCCACATGGTCAGCGCGGCCCGACGCTGCGAGAACCCGATGTCGACGAACCGGTGGTGCAGGTGGCTCCGGTCGGCGCCGCTGATCGGCCGCCGGTACTTGAGCCGTTTCGCGACGACGAACGACGTATCGATGATCGGCACCGCCAGCACGAGCAACGGCAGGAAGAGGACGACCGTCGACGCCGTCTTCAGGAGCCCCACGACCGAGATCGACGCGAGCGTGAAGCCGAGCACGAGCGCACCGGAGTCGCCCATGAAGATCCGCGCCGGGAAGAAGTTGTGACGCAGGAACCCCACGCACGCGCCCGCCACGATCGCCGACAGGATCGCCGCGTCCGGCTTGCCCAGCGAGAGCGAGATGACGGCGAAGGTCAGGCCCGAGATGGCGCAGACCCCGGAGGCGAGACCGTCCAGGCCGTCCAGGAAGTTCACCATGTTCATCACGGCCACGATCCAGAAGATCGTGAGCGGCACCCCCACCCCGGCCGGCACGTCGACGGCGCCGAGGAAGGGCAGCGTGAAGTGGTCGATCCACACGCCGAACGCCGTCGGGATGGCAGCCGCCAGCACCTGGCCCGCGAGCTTCGGGACCGGCGCAAGGCCGCGGAAGTCGTCGACAGCCCCGATCACGCAGGCGACGGCGGCGCCGAGCAGGATCCCCCGCATCTCACCCGAGAGGTCGAGGAACGCGAGCGACGGCACCACGATGCCGAGGAAGATGGCGAGCCCGCCGAGGCGCGGGATCGGACGCCGGTTGAGCCGCCGCCGGTCCGGCTCGTCGACGACCCCGAGCAGACGTGCCATGCCGCCCACAGCCGGAGTCAGCAGCACGACGACGAGGAGCGCGATCGCCGCCCCGTAGAGGACTTCCGGGGTACCGCGGAGCTCGTCGAGCATGGCGGACTACTTCGTGCCGTACAGCCGGTCGCCTGCATCCCCGAGGCCGGGGACGATGAAGCCCTTCTCGTTCAGCGCCGTGTCGATCGAGGCGACCACGATCGACACGTCGGGATGCTCGCGATGGATCCGTGCGATGCCCTCGGGCGCTGCGATCAGCCCGATCAGCCGCACCGAGGTGGCGCCCGCTTCCTTCACGATCGTGACGGCGGCGGCGGTGGAGTTCCCCGTCGCCAGCATCGGGTCGAGCAGGATCACGTCGCGATCGGAGATGTCGTTCGGGAGCTTGACGAAGTACTCGACCGCCTCCAGGGTCTCCTCGTTCCGGTAGAGCCCGATGAACCCCACCCGCGCACCCGGGATCAGCGACAGCACGCCGTCGAGCATGCCCATGCCGGCTCTGAGGATCGGGCAGACGGCAACCTTCTTCCCCGAGATGCGCTCCGCCGACGTCCACTGCAGCGGCGTCTCGATGTCGACGGTCTCGGTGGCGAGCTCCTTGGTCGCCTCGTACGTGAGCAGCAGCGTCAGCTCGTTGACGAGCTGACGGAACATCTGAGTCGTCGTCGTGACGTCACGCAGGAGGCCGAGCTTGTGCCTGATCAGCGGATGATCGACCTCGACGACTCCGGCTTTCACGCGCGGTACTCCGTGTACCCCCCGAAGCCCGGGTACAACGGTCGCGCCTCGCACAGCGCCTTGCTCCGTGCAGCGAGCGCAGGGACATCGGCCCCGTCGGCGAGCGCGCCGACGATGATGCGGCCCACCTCGCGGAAGTCGTCCTCGTCGAAGCCTCGCATGGTGGCGGCGGGGGTGCCGATCCGCACGCCCGAGGCGACGGTCGGCGGGCGCTCGTCGAAGGGAACCGTGTTCCGGTTCGTGGTCAGGCTCACCTGGTGGAGCTGCTCCTCCGCCTCCTTGCCGCTCCACTCGGTGCGGCGCAGGTCGAGCTGCAGCAGGTGCGTGTCCGTCCCGCCCGTGAGCACGTCCAGCCCGCCGTCCATGATCTCGTCGGCGAGCACGTCGGCGTTCGCGCGCACCTGCCGCTGGTACTCGCGGAACGCCTCGGTCGCAGCGATCCGGAAGCACGTCGCCTTCGCCGCGATCACGTGCTCGAGCGGCCCGCCCTGGAGCCCCGGGAAGACGGCGCGGTCGATCGCCTGAGCGTGCTCTTCGCGGCACAGCACGAAGCCGGAGCGCGGGCCGGCGAGCGTCTTGTGCGTCGTCGAGGTGACGACGTCGCAGTGCTCGACGGGGTTCGGATGCAGCCCGGCGGCGACGAGCCCCGAGAAGTGGGCCATGTCGCACCAGAGCAGCGCCCCCACCTCGTCGGCGATCCGGCGGAACTCCCACGCCTCCACCGTGCGCGGGTAGGCCGAGCCGCCGCACACGATCAGCTTCGGCCGGTGCTCCTTCGCGAGTGCCATCACCTCGTCGTAGTCGACCAGGTTCGTCTCGCGCGAGACGCCGTAGTGGACGATCGTGTAGAGGCGGCCGGAGAAGTTGACCTTGAGCCCGTGCGTGAGATGGCCGCCGTGATCGAGACGCAGCGACAGGACCGTGTCACCCGGCTGCAACAGCCCGAGGTAGACGGCCATATTGGCCGGGGCGCCCGCGTGCGGCTGCACGTTGACGTGCTCGGCGCCGAAGAGCGACTTCGCCCGGTCGATCGCGAGCTGCTCGATCTGGTCGACGACCTCGCACCCCCCGTAGTACCGCCTGCCGGGGTATCCCTCCGCGTACTTGTTCGTCGGCACCGACCCGACCGCCTCCAGCACGGACGGCCACGTGAAGTTCTCCGACGCGATCAGCTCGATCTGCCCGCGCTGGCGCTCGAGCTCACGCCCGATCAGAGCGGCGATCTCGGGGTCGACCTCCGCCAGGCCCTGTGTGCGGAGGCGGTCGAGCGTCTCGGCGGCAAGTGCCATCGAGGGCGATGCTACAGCGGATCAGCGACGTGGTGTCTCCCCTGCTTCTTCAGGAGACACCCCTTGGCTGTCTTCCCGTCAGACCCGGTAGCGGCGGCGCTCGACGCGAGCGACGCGGTCGAGCGCGCGGTCGAGCGTGGCGGTGTCCACACCGGCGCCGCCGTCGACGTTGTCCGGCCGTCCGTCCACCGCGAGGATCGCGTCACGGCCGGAACCGCCGAGCAACCGGTCGCGGCCGCTGCCGCCGGTGAGCCGGTCGCGCCCCGCACCGCCGTCGAGCAGGTCGTTCCCGGAGCGGCCCGTGAGGTCGTCGTCGCCGGCGCCGCCGCGCAGGACGTCGTTACCGGTGCCGCCGTCGAGGAAATCCGCTCCCGGCCCCCCGTAGATCACGTCGGCGCCACCACCGCCGAGGATGCGGTCGTTGCCCCCGAGGCCACAGATCACGTCGCGACCGGGGCCACCCCTGATCGTGTCCGCGCCCTGCGTCCCGACGATGGTGCAGCGAACCGGCCTACCGGACGGGTCGAGCGGCCGCGAGGGCGTCGCGAACGATGCGTCGAGGCCGGCGGTCGTGCCGGCCGCGCTCTGGGCGACGAGCCGGTAGTGCCAGCGGGCGCCGGGGCTGAGGCCGGTGAGGACGGCGCTCGCCGCGACATCCGCAGTTCCGTTGACGGTGGTCGTCGGCGTCCTGAACCCGTAGGCGCGCGTGCGGCCGTACTCGAACCACCAGCTCGTCGACGAGCCGCGCGGATTGACGGTGCCGTTGACGCGCACCGAGCCGATGCTGAGCGAGCCGAGCTCGACCGGGCCGGTGGCAACGACGGGCGCGCCGAGTGTCGAGAACGCGGCGTCGGCCCCCCGCGTCGTGCCGAGCGCGCTCGTCGCGACGAGCCGGAAGTGGTACGTGACCCCGGACACCAGGTTCGAGACGGGGATGGCGACCGTGATCACGCTCGTCCCGGAGCCTGCGCTACGCGATGACGTTCTCGACCCGTAGCTCGTGGTCGTGCCGTACTCCACGTAGACGCTCGTCGAGCGGCCGTTGGGGTTGACGGTGCCGCCGAGGGTGGCGCTCGTGGGGCCGATCCCGGTAGCCGGAGTGGTCACCACGGTCGGGGGAGCCTGCGTCGTGAACGTGAGATCGGCGCCGGTGGACGTGCCGGCGTCGCTCGTGGCGACGAGCCGGAAGTGATAGAGCGTGCCGGCCTTCAGCCCGCTCACCGGCTTCGACACGGCCGTGCTGCTCGTGCCCGAGCCGGCGCTCGAGGCCGACGTCTTGCTGCCGTACGCCGTCGTCGTGCCGAACTCGAACAGGTAGGTGGTGGCGCGTCCGTTCGGGTCGACCCGTCCGTTCAGCGTCACAGTGGTGGAGGCGATCGAGCTCGCAGCGCTCGTGGTCGCGACCGGCGGCTCGGCGGTGACGAAGGTGGCGTCCAGCCCGGTCGTCGTGCCGGCCGAGCTCTGCGCGACGAGCCGGAAGTGGTAGGTCTTGCCGGCGCCGAGGCCGGAGAGACCGATCGACACCGCCTTGCTCGTCGTCCCCGAGCCGGCGTCCTGGACTGCCGTCTTGGAGCCGTACGCGGTGGTCGTGCCGTACTCGACGTACCACGTCGTGGGCTGGCCGTTCGGGTTGACGGTGCCCCCGACGGTGGCGCCGGTGGGGCCGACCCCGCTTGCCGCGCCCGTCACCGCCGTCGGCGGAGAGGCGGTCGTGAACAGGCCGTCGGCGCCGTTCGTGGTGCCGCCCGAGCTCTTCGCAACGAGCCGGTAGTGGTAGGTCGTGGCCGCGGCGAGCCCGCTAAGGGCCTTCGACACCGAGACGTTCGCACTGCCGGATCCGGCCGCCGTCGCCGCTGTCTGCGAGCCGTACGACGTCGTCGTCCCGTACTCGAACCACCAGTCCGTGGAAAGCCCACCCGGGTTCACGGTGCCGTTCAGCGTCGCCGTCGTGCCGCCGACCGCGCTGACCGTCCCCGTGATCGCTGTCGGAGCCGCAAGCGTCGCGGCCGTCGCGACGGCCGCGAACGACAACAGCGCGGCAGCGAACGTGGCCACTATCCCCCTCATGGCTCTGACGCTACAGCGCTCTGGTAAGCCGCAGGTCGCGCAGCGGTAAGGATTTCGTGAGCGGGCCGACGGGCCGCGGGGGCTCCGCGCACATGACCACCCGCGAACTGGGACGCTCCACCGCGACCGCCGCCACATGCCCCGGCACGGCCAACTCGACGAGCGACCACTGCGCTGCAGGCCCGATCGAAGCAGGGACGTCGAGCAGGGCGGGCGGCTCGGCCGGAGCGCTCACCTCGACACGCGCGGGGTCGACGGCAAGCCCGACGCCCGCGGCCTTGAGGACAGCCTCCTTGCGCACCCAGAGGCGCAGGAAGGCCATGTCCCGTGCGGCGCCGGAGAACGCGTCGAGCGACCGCTGCTCGGCTGGCGTCAGCGAGTGCCCGGGCAGGCTCTGCCAGCGCCCGCGCCCGAGGCGCTCCACGTCGACGCCTACCTCGCGGCCGGCGGCGACCGCCACGAGCGTGAGGCCTCCGGCGTGAGAGACGCTGAACCTCACGTCCCGGCCGGCACCGACGAGGCGCGGCTTGCCCGCACCCCGCTCGATCGTGACGGGGCCTCCGCCGCAGTACCGGGCGAGCACCCGAGCGACCGGCTCGTCGCCCCCGGCGCGCACGACCGGCCAGACATGCACCTCGCCGTCCCCGAGCTGGCTCGGCAGAGCGCTCCCCGGGTCGGTTCCGTTCATGCGTCGGCCTCGTCCAGGGCGGTGCGCACGGCCGCCGCGAGCGCGTCGACGGCGGGCGGCAGGAAGAGATGCTGGTGCGACCCCGAGAGCGGGAACGGCCGCACGCTGCCGAGGGCCTGAGCCCACAACCCTCGCGGCACACCGAGGTCGTCGTAGTCCTCACTCAAAAGCAGCGCCGCAGGGACGTCGAGCGGACGAAGCACGTAGGCGTCTCGCAGGGCGGCGATCCCCGCCTCGACGCCGACGCTCTGGGCGGCCGCCGCCTGATGACCGTGACGTTGCCTGCTGGTGGCGGCATACCGCAGCCGTGTTGCCACAACTCGCAAGAAGCGTCTGCTGCGCAGCGAGCTCCACAACCGCCAGGCGTAGAACGAAGGCGTGCGCCCAGGCCGAAGGCGCGGATCGATCAGCACAACCTGCCCCACCGGCTCCCCGCGCTCTCGCAGCAGGCGGGCCATCTCGATCGCGACCGGCCCCCCGGCGCACAACCCGCCGAGCAGGTACGGCCCCGACGGCTGCACATGCCGGACTTCTTCGAGGTACGCGTGCGCCATCTCCTCGACGCTCCCGTACGGCAGCGCCTCGTCCTCGAGACCGCGGGCGCGCAACCCGTAGACCGGCCGTCCGCCTCCGAGGCGGCGGGCGAGCGCGGCGAACCCGAGCACGTCCCCGTCGACGCCGTGGACGAGGTAGAACGGCCGCCCCTCGCCACCCTCCGCGATCGGGACGAGCGCGGTGTCGGAGCGTGCCGCCCCGTGCTCGACCTCGAGGGAGAAGGAGGCGACGGTGGGCGCCCGCACGATGCTGACGAGCGGAAGCTCGGTCTGCCCGGTGAGATCCCGCACCCTCGCGACCATCTCCGCTCCGAGGATCGAGTCGCCGCCGAGCGCGAAGAAGTCGTCGTGGACGCCGATCTCCGGCAGCTCGAGGACGTCGCACCACACCTTCGCGACGAGGCGCTCGAGGTACGTGCGAGGGGGCGTCAGCGCGGCGGTGGCGTCATCCGCGCCGTGCTCGCGCGCGCGTACGTCGAGGCGCTCGTGGAGGCCGATCCGCTGCAGCTTCCCGGTCGGGCCCTTGGGGATCTCGTCCACCAGCACGATCGACCTGGGCACCTTGAACGGAGCGACGGTCTGCGCCACGAAGTCCTGGAGCTCCCGCTCCCCGGCCGCCCCGGGCGCGACGGGCACGACCGCCGCCCCGACCTCCTCCCCGAGCCTGGAGTCCGGGATGGCGAAGGTCACCGCCTGCGCCACGGCCGGGTGGCGAAGCAGGATGTCGTCGATCTCGGCAGGGGCGATCTTCTCTCCCGCCCGGTTGATGATCTCCTCGAGCCGGCCGCTCAGCCGGAGCCGGCCGTGCTCGTCGAGTCGTCCCTCGTCCCCGGTCCGGAACCACCCGTTCGTGAAGGCAGCCGCGTTGGCCTCCGGATTGGCCACGTAGCCGCTGAACACGTTGATTCCCCTGATCGCCACTTCCCCGGTGCTTCCGGCGGGAAGCTCCGCGCCGTGCTCGTCGAGGACGGTGAGCTCCGGCCCGGCCGCGGCGCCCACCGAGCCGGGCAGCCTTGGTTCCGGGGGCAGGCGGTTGCTCGCCATCTGATGCGCGGCCTCCGTCATGCCGTATGCCTCGATCACGGCAACGCCGAGCGCCCGCTCGAGCCCTTCCTGCACAGACGCCGGCAGCGCCGACGACGAGGAGCGGACGAAGCGGAGGCCCGAGAGCGCCGAGCGGGCGGCGGCATCGTCGGCGACGCGGGCAAGAACCGCCTGGAGCATGGTGGGGACGGCTGTCGTCCACGTGGCCTCGAGGTCGCGGGCCCAGTCGAAGACCCGGATCGGGTGGAATCCCGGCGTGCACGCCACCGAGCCGCCGGCCCGAAGCGACGCGAGCAGTGCCGCGACGAGGCCGTGGATGTGGAAGAGAGGCATGACGTTGAGGCAACGGTCGGCCTGAGACAGCTGCAGCACCGCGGCGACGTTCGTCGCCGACGCGCAGAGATTGCGATGCGTCAGCGGCACGAGCTTGGGCCTCGACGTCGTACCCGAGGTATGGAGCACGAGGGCCGTGTCGTCCGGTGAGGCCTCGCGTACCGCCGTCCCCTTGCCACCCGTCGCAGCGGCGCCGACGAGCTCGAAGAGACCCGCCGCCGCGCCCGCGTCGGCGGCGAGCTCGACGACCTCGATGCCGTGGCGCGCGGCGACGACGCGGACAGGGCTCTCCGTGTCGCGCCCGACGACGACCAGGCGCGCGCCGAGGTCGCCGAGGTAGAAGTCGAGCTCGGCCTCGCGGTAGAGAGGATTGAGCGGCGCACAGACGGCGGCCCCGGCGAGCGCGAGAAACGCCGACGCCGCCTCGGGGCCGTTGTCGACGACGAGTGCGACGACGTCGTCGGGTGCGAGGCCCGCGCCGTGCAGCGCGACGCCCGTGCGGCACACGTGCGCGTGAAGCTCACCATGCGTGAGCGACGGCCGTGCCGGAGCGACGAGCGCCGTCGCGCCGGGAGCCCGCGACGCCGCACCGCGGAGGAGCGCGGCGAGGGTGGCGGGCTCGAGGTCAGTGCTCATCTCATCGCAGCATCCACGCGCTCGAGCGCTTCGTCTACGTCCCCGGCGCCACGCCGCAGGACGACGGGCTCGGCACCGGTGAAGTCGATCACGGTG
>DAIOGR010000043.1:0-11794 GCA_036745155.1 Gaiella sp. | reverse complement strand
GCCTGGCAGTTCCGGCCGGTCCCGGCCTGGGCATCCAGCTCGACGAGGATGCGATCGACCGCGTCCGTCTCGCGTAGATGGCCGAGATCACGTTCGCAGCTGTGACGAAGAGGTTCACCGAGGACACTGTCGCCGTCGACGATCTCAGCCTCGAGATTCGCGACGGCGAGTTCATGATCCTGGTGGGGCCCTCGGGATGCGGCAAGACGACGGCGCTACGAATGGTCGCGGGCCTCGAGCATCCGACGGCCGGGGAGATCCTGATCGGCGGCAAGGTCGTGAACGACCTCGATCCGGTCGACCGCGACATTGCCATGGTGTTCCAGAACTACGCGCTCTACCCGAACATGACGGTGCAGGACAACATCGGCTTCCCGCTGCGCATGCAGCGCCTCCCGAAGAGCGAGCGGCGGCAGCGGATCGAGAGCGCCGCCGAGCTGCTCGGAATCGGCGAGCTGCTGGAGCGCAAGCCAGGCGCCCTCTCCGGGGGACAGCGACAGCGCGTCGCCATGGGGCGTGCGATCGTCCGGCATCCGACGGCCTTCCTCATGGACGAGCCGCTCTCGAACCTCGACGCGAAGCTGCGGGTGCAGATGCGCGCGGAGCTCGTGAAGCTGCACCAGCGCCTCGGTGTGACGACGCTCTACGTCACGCACGACCAGACCGAGGCGATGACTCTCGGGGAGCGGGTGGCCGTGCTCAACCACGGCGTGATCCAGCAGGTGGACACCCCGGGGGAGCTCTACAACCGTCCGGCGAACACGTTCGTGGCGACGTTCATCGGCAGCCCCGCGATGAACTTCCTTCGTGCACGGCTGTCCCGCGGCGCCGTCGAGTTCGCCGCCTACCGCTTCGAGCTCCCCGCGCAGACGCGCCCTGCGCTTCGCGATAGGGAGGGCGAGGTGCTGCTCGGCCTCCGGCCGGAGCACTTCTCCGACCCGCGCGTCGCCGGGCCTGACCGGGCCGACAACCCGCTACCGGTGACCGTCGAGCTCACAGAGCAACTCGGCTCGGAGACGCTCCTCTACTTCCGCGCCGAGGGGGTCGAGGCCGAGCTGGGAGGCGAGAGCGAGGGGGCCGAGGTGGAGCTCGGCGGCGCGCTCGTGGCACGTCTCGACCCGCGCACGGACGCCGTTCCGGGCGAGCGGCTGGTCGTGAACGTCGACATCGAGCGCGCGCACTTCTTTGATCCCGTGACCGGCACTGCGTTGTAGCGGCCCGCTCAGGCGCTGCGGAGCAGTCGCGCCTGCAGGCGCGTCGACACCGACGCCCCGGCGGCCAGGGCCGTCGCCGTGCCCGCCGCAACAGCCCGCTCGAGGTTGAGCATGCTCGTCCACGGCTCGATCCCGAGCGCGTAGGAGCCCGCCAGGGGCGGCTCGAGCGCACCACCATACGGCTGCCAGAGGACGATCCAGCCGAAGAGGGCGCGGTCCCAGTCGAGCCGGAACGTCAGGCCGAGCCGAGGATTCGAGACCGCGAGCCAGCCGTCCTCCAGGTCCGTCACGTAGAGGTCGTCGTGGCTCCGTGTCTCCGGGCCCGGAACCTCCCGGAGATCGACCGTCCCCCCGGCCCGCAGCGGTGCGAGGGGCCATGGCACGCGGCGCCCCGGCTCGAGCCGCGCCGTGTCGGGCTCCCACAGCTCGGGCGAGGTGACGATCGTGCGGGCCGGGATCTCGAGCCGGCAGCCCGGCTCGAGGAAGGGAGGGCCTACGACGCAGTGGTGTCCCCACACGAAATGCGCGTTCTCGGGCGATTCGTTCACGACCGTGCTCTCGACGGCGAGCGTGGCCTCCCCGGCCTGCAACTGCAGCACCCGCTCGAGGCGAAACGGGGTCGCCTGCGTCCGCACGCGGAACCGGACGGCCGCTGCGCTACCGCCGTCCTCCACCACCACGTGCTCCCAGGGCAGCGAGGCGACCTCCCCGTGGAAGGGGATCTGCCGGCCCCTGTAGGCGCAGGCCTCGTTGACGCTCGGGAACAGCTCCTGCCAGCCCCCCGCGTAGTTCCACATGAACGGATCGTCGCCGCTGCCCGGCAGCGGCTCCGCGCGTGGCGGCCGCAGCCCCCAGGGGGCCTGGAAGAGCATCTCAACTCCCGAGCGGAGGTCGACGATCTGATGGATTTCTGCCCCTTTGTCCGGCAGCACGACCACCCGAATGGCGTCGTTCTCGAGCACGACGCTCTGCCAACCCGCGACCTCGCCCGCTGTGACGCGGCAGCTAGCCATCGGCCGGGATCGACTCGAGGATGTACCAGTTGGCCGTCAGCCCGCAGTCGACCGTCAAGTCGATGCCCGTGATCGCCGACGCTTCGTCGGACGCGAGGAATGCGCACGCCGACGCGATTTCCTCCGGGCGCACGAGGCGCCGGAGCGGCACGCGGTCGAAGCGGTTGACGAGGTAGTCCATCGTCCCCGGAGGCACGCCCACCTCCGTCATCTCTGTGTGCGTGAACCCCGGGCTGACGCAGTTGACCCGGACGCCGCGGGGACCGAGCTCGAGTGCCATCGTCCGGTTGAGCCCGAGGAGGCCGGCCTTGGAGGCGTTGTAGCTCGCGTAGGGGCCGTCGCCGCCCGACGCGTCGATCGAGGCGATGTGGACGATCGACCCGCCGCCGGCGGCAACCTGTACGCGCGCCACGCGCTGGGCCATCAGGAAGGCGCCGCGGAGGTTCGTGGCCAGGATCGCGTCCCAGCCTGCGTCCTCGATCTCGAGGAAGGGCTTCTCCTCGGCGATGCCGGCGTTGTTCACGAGCACGTCGATCCGGCCCCAGCGCTCCTGCGCGGCCGCGACCGCGGCGTCGACGTCGGCCGCGCTGCTCACGTCGGCGGCATGCGACCAGGCAGTCCCTCCGGCCGCCTCGATCCTGCGGGCGGCGGCCTCGAGCGGCTCGCGTCGGCGACCGATCAGCATCACGTCCGCTCCCTCTGAAGCAAAGCGCTCTGCGATCGCGAGCCCGATCCCCTGCCCGGCTCCCGTGACGATGACGTTCTTCCCTTCGAACCGTCGCGGCATCACGATGCTCCTCTCATTTGACGGCCCCGGCGGTGATGCCGCGGACGAGGTGGCGCTGGAAGGCGAGGTAGGCGGCGATCACGGGCAGCGAGGTGATCAGCAGGCCCGCCATCAGCGCGGGGTAGTCGGCGGTGAACCGGCTTTGTAGCTGGAGGACGCCGACGGTGAGCGTCTTCACGCCGTCGGACTGCAGCATCAGGAGTGCGAACAGGAACTCGTTCCAGGCCCAGAGGACGTTGAAGATCACGAGCGTGGCCAGGGCGGGCTTGGCGAGCGGCAGCAGGACAAGGGCGAAGGTGCGGTGGACGCCGGCGCCGTCGATCCTGGCCGCCTCCACGAGCTCGTCCGGCACGGAGCGGAAGTACGCGGTCATCAGGTAGACGTTGAACGGGAGGTTCAGGGCCGTGTAGAGGAAGATCACCGACCCGTACGTGTCCAGCAACCCCAGCTGCACCATCTCGACGTAGATCGGCACCATCAGCAGGAGCGGCGGCACGGCGATCCAGGCCAGCACGAACAGGTAGACGGCCCCCGAAAGGCGCCAGCGCAGCTTCGAGAACGAGTAGCCGGCCAGGGTCGCGGTGAAGACGGAGAGCGCTACGGTCGCCGACGTCACGATCACGGAGTTGCGGAAGTAGAGACCGATGTTGGCGCCGGTCCACGCGCGCTCGAAGGCCCCGAGCGAGAGGGTGGTCGGCAGCCCGATCCGCGAGTCGGCCCAGTCCGCCTGGGTGCGGAAAGCGGTGGCCGCCATGAAGAGGAGCGGCAGGATCGCGGAGAGGCAGAAGAGCCCGGTCGCGACGACGAGCGGCCACGAGTGGCGACCCGTCCGCCGCCGGTGGCGCCGCCGGGGAGGCGCTGGCGCGCCTTGCGGGCCGGACGTCACGTCAGCGCTTCTCACGCGTGAGGACGCGGATCTGGAAGAGGCCCACCGCGAACACGATGAGCACGAGCGTTACCCCGATCGCGGCCGCGTACCCCATGTTCTGGTTCGTGAAGGCCTGCTGGTAGATGTAGAACTCGGCGACGTAGGTGTCGGTGCCGGGCCCGCCGTTCGTGATCGTGTACACGTAGGTGAACATGAACGCGAACGCCGTAATCGTGTTCACGACGAGCACGATCTCGAGCACGCGGCGCAGGTTCGGTGCGATCACCGAGGCGAGGATGCGCATCCAGCCGGCTCCGTCGATCCGGGCTGCCTCCTCGAGCGACGGGTCGATCGCGCTCATGCCCGCCAGGTAAAGGAGGACGTTGTAGCCGAAGTTCGTCCAGACGACGACGAACAGGATGAGCGGGATCGACGTGCGCGCACTGCCGAGCCACTCGTGCTGCAGGCTTTCCAGCCCGACCGTGCCGAGCGCCTGGTTCAGCGGCCCGTCGAGCTGCAGCACGGTGGCGGTGAGAATGCCGATCACGACCGACGCGTAGACCGCGGGGAGGAAGATGGTGGCGCGAAACACCCGCCAGCCCGGCACGTGCCGGTGGATGGCGAAGGCGACGATCAGCGGCACGACGACCAGGATCGGTACCGACAACGCGAAGATGGCGTTGTTCCTCAGCGCGTTGCGGAAGATCGGGTCATCCCGGATCAGCTGGAAGTTGTGCAAGCCCACCCACTCCGAGGGCGTAATGCCGTCCCAGCGTGTGAAGGCGTGGAAGACCGTGCTCGCGAACGGATAGGCGACGAACAGGCTGACGAGGGCGACGGCAGGGGCCGCGTAGAGGAGGCCCCACAGCCACTGCGGGCTGTGGGGCCTCGTCCGAACGACGGGTGTCTCCGAGGCGATCAGGGGTTCAGCGTGGCGAGGCCCTTGTCGACGTTCTGCATCGCCTTGAGCGGCGCTGTCTTGCCGGAGAACGCCGCCTGGAGCTGCTGGTAGTACAGCAACGCGACCTTCAGCGGGACGACGCTGTCGAGCAGCGGAACGTGAGGATTGGCAGCGATCTGGAGGAAGTACTTGGAGAACGGGTCCTTGAGCCCCGCGGCCGCCTCCCTGTTCGTGGGCAGGGCTCCGACCTTGGTCGCGAGGTCCGTGGCGCCCTTCTTGTCGACCGCCATCTTGATGAACTCCCATGCACCGGTCTTGTTGCCGGCGTTCTTGGGGATCACCCAGTTGTGGAACGAGTTGGAGGCGGAGCGTCCGGGGTTCGGCCCGGATTGCGGGAGTCGCGCGAGCCCGAGGTTCTTGCCGAGCGCCTTCTCGAAGTCCTTGATCACGAACGGGAACATCAGCACCATCGCCGCCTTGCCCGACGTGAAGTACGTGTTCGCGTCATTGTTCTCGTGCGTCGAAGCGTCGGAGTTGACGCACCCCTGCTGCTTGAACTTCGTCAGCGCCTCGAGCGGCTTCACGAGCTTGGGGTCGGAGTACTTCAGCTTCCCGCTGTCGACCAGGGAGATGTCGCCCTTCGCCATGTACGAGGCGTAGTCCTGGGTGACCCAGTTGTCGGTCGAGTAGCCGTCGCGATCGCCGTAGGCGAGCGGGAGGATGCCCTTGGCCTTGAACGTGGCGCACTGCGCGAGGAGCTCCTTGTACGTCTTCGGCGGCGCTGCGATGCCGGCCTTGCGGAACAGCGCCTTGTTGTAGAACAGCCCGTACGTGCCCTGGTCGTTCGGGACGGCATAGATCTCGCCCTTTCCGCCCTTGCAGTCCAGCTTCAGGCAGGAGAGGTCCCAGGACGTCTGGCTGGAGTAGAACCCCGGCGTCTGGTTGACCTGGTCGTTGAGCTTCTGGAGGGAGCTGAGCATGTACGGGGTCGTGTAGCCGCCGGAGTACACGAGCATCGCGTCCGGCACCTTCTTCGAGGCGAAGGCTGCGGCGATCTGCGCCGTGAACTGCGCGTTGTTGATCGGGGTAAGCACGAACTTGACCTTCGAGCCGGGGTACGCCTTCTCGTAGCGCGCCTTGACGCCGTCGAGCCACTTGCGGTAGGTCGAGCCCGGAGTCGCTCCCGCGTACGTGCCGCTGAGCCAGACCGTGAGCGAGCCGCCCTCGGCCGTCGTGGCACCTGTGCGGGCGGTGTTCCCCAGGGCGGCGGCCGAAACGGCTAGCGCCAGGACGCCTGCCGTGAGCAACGCGCCGATCCGCCATCTCGAACTCTTCATCGTTCCCTCCTCTGGGAAAAGACTGTGGTCATGATCGCGGCGACGTCTTCCACCTGCCGCCCGACAGATGCTTCGCTTCCGTGCACGTACGCCTCGCTCCGCGCGCGAGTCTGACAGACTGGCCTCGGTTTCACTGCTTCCCTGTCCGCAAGGAGACCCGATGACTCTGACCCTGTCAAGGCCCCTGCCCCGGCTCGAGCGCCTTCGCAACTGGATGGCCGGCGAAGAGATCGACTGCGTCGTCGTCTTCGGAGCAGACAACGTCAACCATCTGTGCGGCTACTGGCGCTACTTCGGTGGGCCATCCGCCCTCGTCGTGGGGCGTGACGGGGAGCGCACGCTCGCGGTGATGCTGGACGAGGTGCCCATCGCGCGCGCCGTGTCCGACGCCGAGAGCGTGCTCGGTTACGGGGAGCGCGGGTTCGGCATCGACCTCGATCCGGTCGCAGGCCTCGTTGCCGCGGTCGCCTCCATTCCGGTGGTCGCCAGGGCCCGCCGCGTCGGTGTCTCCTCCGAGATCCCGGGAGCCGACACGCGGCTCGATCCGATGGTGTCGGGCAGCTTCGTCGATGCGGGCGGGGCGCTGCACGGGATCAGGCTGATCAAGGACTGGGACGAGCTCGAGAAGATCCACAAGGGCTACGAGCTCTGCTGGCTCGGGCAGGCGGCCGTCTCGGCCGGCGCCCAGCCGGGCGTGAGCGAGATCGAGCTGTTCACCGCCGCGCAGTCCACGGCGCAGATCGCCTCCGGTGGCCCGATCGAGTTCGTCTGCGACCTGCTCTCCGGCCCGAACGCTGCCGAGGTTTGCTGCCCGATCCACGTCGCCGGGACACGGGTCGTCGAGCAGGGCGACCCGGTGATCGCGGACGTCGTCGTGCGCACGGCGGGCTACTGGGGCGACTCGGCCGAGACGCATGTGGTGGGAGACAATGCCGAAGCCGCGGCTGCCAGGTCAGGGCTCCTCGACATTCTGGAGCAGGCTCGTACCGAGCTCGTGCCCGGTGCCACCGGCGCCGAGGTGTTCGCGAACCTGCACTCCCGCGTGGTGAGCTCCTTTCCCGGCGGGGAGCTGCCCCACCACGGTGGCCACGCGCTCGGCCTCACGTCGTTCGAGGACCCGCACCTGATCCCCTCGGACACGATGCCTTTCCAGCCCTGGATGGTGATCGCGATCGAGCCGGGCGTGTACTTCCCGGGCCGCTACGGCGCCCGGGTCGAAAACGTCTTCGTGGTCACGCCGGACGGGGGCGTCGAGTTGCGAGACGTGATGGGAGGGCGCTCCTGATGGGAGCGGGACGTGTCCACCACACGGGCTACACGGTCTCGGACCTCGACCGCTCCCTCTCGTTCTACCGCGATCTCCTCGGTTGCGAGGTGATCGCGACCCAGGAGAAGCAGGGCGGCTATCTCGCCGCGATCGTCGGCTACCCGGATGCCCACGTACGCATGGCTCACCTGCGCGCACCCGAGGGCGAGCACGTGATCGAGTTGTTCGAGTACCTCTCGCCCGCAGGCGAACGTGCCGCCGTGGAGCCGCGCAACGTCGGCGCGTCGCATCTCTGCTTCCTCGTGTCCGACCTCCCGGCCCTCTACGACCAACTGGTCGAGCGGGGCGTGACGTCGTTCGTCTCTCCCCCCGTCGAGGTCGACACCGGGATCAACCGCGGCGGCGTCGGCCTCTACCTGCGAGACCCCGACGGAATCACCGTCGAGCTGTTCCAGCCTCCCGCGGCCCCGGCGCCCTGACGCGTGCCCATTCCTCGAGTGCGGACGTGACGATCGCGTCGGTCTCGCCGAGGTAGGAATCGGGGTCGAGCACCTCGTCGAGGGGCGGCATCGCGGCGAGCACATCCGGGCCGAGCGTGCGCTCGAGCGCCGACCGCAGCGAGATTCCTTCACGCCGCGCCGTCAGCGACGCCTCGGAGACCAGCGCATGGGCGCGGGCGCGGCCGGCCGCGGGCGCCACCGCCATCATCGCGGCCTCGGCCATGAGCGTGCCGCCGTCACCGGCGAGGTTCTCCCGCATCCGCTCCGGGAAGACGCCGAGGCCCGCAACGACCCGCTGCGCGCCGGCGAGCGCCCCCGCCGCGGCTGTGCACACGAGGGGAACGGCATCCCACTCCACCTGCCACTCCCCCGCGGCACGCTCGTGCGTCCCCTGCATGGCTGCGAGCAGGGCACCCGCCTGCTGGGCGGCAAGGACGCTGAGTCCCACGATCGCCTCGCTGCCGACCGGGTTGGCCTTCTGAGGCATCGTCGACGAGGCGCCGCGTAGGTGACCACCCTGCTCGCGAACCTCGCCAATCTCGGGTCGGGACAACTCGACCACCTCGCGCGCGAGCTTGCCGCACGTTCCCGCCGCCGTCGCCAGGACGTAGCCGGTCTCGGCGAGGGCGTCGCGTGCCGTGTGCCAGGGGACGTCGACTGCTCCGAGTCCCAGCTTCTCGGCGACACGGTGTCGAACGGCGCGGCTCTCTGGGCCGAGCGCAGCGGCGGTGCCTGCGGCGCCGAACAGCTGCACGACCGCGGCGCGGGGGCGGACGGCGCGGACCCGCTCGACGTCGCGGGCGAGCTCGGCGAGCCAGACCGCGAGCTTGCCGCCGAACGTGATGGGCACCGCCGGCTGGGCATGTGTCCTGCCCGGCATCACGGAGGCGCGGTGGGCGTCGGCCTTCGTTGCGATCTCGTCGCCGAGCGCGCGCGAGAGCGCTTCGATGCGGTCGAGTGCCCGGCCGAGGACGAGTGCAAGGCCCGTGTCCATGATGTCCTGCGTGGTCGCCCCCCAGTGGACGTAGCGCGCCGCGTCCGGGCTTGCCTCGCCGATCTGCTCGAGGAGGGGCAGGATCGGGTAGCCGACCACGGTTGTCCGCACGCGAAGAGCGGCGAGGTCGATCTCACCCGGTTGTGCGGCCGCCTCGATCTCGTCGGCGGCGTGCGCCGGGATGACGCCGAGGTCGGCCTGTGCGCGTGCGAGAGCCCGCTCCACCTCGAGCCACGCCCCCACGAGCGACTCCTCGCTGAAGAGCCGGGCGACGTGCTCGTCGCCGAAGACGTCGACGAGGGGGAGGAACATCGCGAAGGCCGTCAGCCGGCAGGAATGGACGTGAGGGCGCCGTCGATCGTGTGGAGGCCGCCGGTGATGTATGCCGCGTCGTCCGAGGAGAGGAAAACGACGAGCTTGCCGACCTCCGACGGAAGCCCCAGGCGGTGCATCGGGACGGTGTCGACGTAGTGCTGCTCGTCGATCGCCCCACGCGCCACGTCCGCGTCCCACATCGGGGTGCGGAGAACGCCGGGGGCGATCGCGTTCACGCGGACGCCGTGGGGCGCCCACTCACCGGCGGCGACGCTCGTCATCATGATCACGGCTGCCTTCGGCGCGCAATACGTCATCCGGCCGGGATTCGGCGAGAACCCGCGGATCGACGAGATGTTCACGATCGACCCGGAGCGCTGCGGCAGCATGATCCGCCCGGCGGCGCGCATGCAGTAGAAGACGCCCGTCTGCATGACGGCGATCGAGTCGTGCCAGTCCTCGTCCGTCACCTCGTGGGTATGCGGCCCGACACGGCTGATGCCGGCGTTGTTGACGACGATGTCGAGGCGGCCGAAGTCTCGGACGACGTCCGCGAAAGCTCCGTCGACCTCTGCGCTCCGGGCGACGTCGGCCGGGTACGCGCGAGCCTCGACCCCGGCCCGCGCAAGCTCGCTCGCTGCGAGCTCCGCGGAGTCGGCGTCGATCTCGACGACGGCGACCGACGCGCCGGCCTCTGCCAGCTCGTGGGCGATGCCCCGGCCGAGGCCTGTTCCCGAGCCGGTGACGATGGCGACCTTCCCGTCGAGCACACCCATGTGACGCCTCCTGTGGGCCAGTTGGAGCGGCCGCGCGGCCGCTGGAGCCGAGGCGGGCGAGTATTACACGCCCGGCGCTGCGCCCACCTCGGCTGCCGACATCGCTCACAGCCCCCAGGTGAAGCTCGAGAGCGGCTCGGGACCCGCGTCGGTGACGAGCACCATCTGCTCGGCGCGCGCACCGGCGTGCCCACCCGCGCCGGCGTACGCACCGGGCTCCACCGCGAAGACCATCCCGGGCTCGATCACGGTCTCATCGTAGGGCACGAGCCGCGGCGGCTCGTTCACCCCCGTGCCGATCTGGTGACCCGAGTAGTGGGTCACCGGCAGGCCGTGTCGTGCCAGCGCGACCTCAACGGCGGCGGCGACATCGCGGCAGCGCCGGCCGGGCCGCAGTGTTTCGGCGCCGGCCTCGAACGCGGCGCGGGCGGCTGAGAACCACCGCAGCTGGTCGGCATCCGGCTCGCCGCCGAAGACGACGACGTTACAGCAGTCCGCCCAGTACCCGTCGAGCCGCGGGCTGATGTCGAGGAGCGCCAGGTCGCCCTGCTCGACGATTCGGCCGTCGGGCAGCGCGCCCGCAACGACGGCCGTGCGCGGTCCCGTCAGCAGGGCGCCCTGCACCGTCAGCAGACGGCCCGCCCGGTGCTCCATCGCGGCGACGAGGTCGCGCCAGAGGTCGATGTCGACGCACCCGACCCCGGTGCGCGAAGCGGCGAGGAGCCGCTCCTGTGCCGTGTCGGCGAGCACGGCGGCGGCGCGGAGGAGCTCGATCTCGCGCGGTGTCTTGATCCGGCGCGCGGCATACAGCGCGGGAGTCGCGTCCTGCAGCTGCGCCTCGGGGAGTGCTCGCAAGAGGATGGCGTGCGCCTCGGCGGGCAGGGTCGGGTCGATCCCGACCCAGGCGCTCGCCGTGACCCCGGCCTCCCGCAGCGCCGTCTCGAGCGCGTGCGCGTATGACCGCGCCGGATCGACCGGCTCGAAGTGCCCGAGCGAGTCGAACGGGAGCACGCGCTCGAACCACGCCTGCCCCCGCGCAGCCTCCTCGAGCACGTCGGGCACGATCAGCCAGCCGGTGGCATCGGACGCGCGCAGGAGGGCAAGGCACGGGCGCCAACCGGTGACCTCGGTCACGTACCCGACCGGCAGCGGCGCCTCGAACCCGCTCACGTAGGTCACGTTCGGCGGCGTCGCGAGCAATGCCAGGTCGAGACCCGCCGCGCGGAGGCTCTCGGCCGCGCGTGCCAGCTGCCCGGCCGGTGTGCCGGTTGGGCTCACCAGTCGGCGACCGCGCCGTCCTCGTGCCAGAACGGCGGCAGGTCGACGGCGCGGTAGGGGTGCTCGCGGCAGACGTCGAGGTCGAGCTCGATGCCGAGCCCCGGCCGTTCCGGCAGCTCGAGCCAGCCGTCCTGAACCGCCGGCGGCCCGGTCAGCACGTCCATCGTCCACGGCGGGTTGTCGACCACCCACTCGAGCGCGACGAAGTTCGGGGATGCCATCGCGACGTGGGCAGACGCGACGCCGTTGACCGGGCTGAGCGGATTGTGCGGCGACAGCCCCGCATAGGCCACCTCGCCCATGGCGGCGATCAGGCGGGCCTCGAGGATGCCGCCGCAGTGCGAGACGTCCGGCTGGAGCAGCGCGGCCGCGCGCAGCTCGAGGATCTCGCGGAAGCCCCACTTCGTGAAGAGCCGCTCCCCGGTCGCGATCGGGATGATCGTGGCGCGCGCCACGTCGGCCATCGCGGCGGCATTCTCGGGCAGCACGGGCTCCTCGAGGAACCAGATGTCGAGCGGCTCGAGCTCGCGGGCGAGCCGGATCG